>ONSK01000280.1 GCA_900320455.1 uncultured Erysipelotrichaceae bacterium
CCTCTGCGTTCATGCCGAAAGGTATGGATTGTAAGAATTCGTCTGTGAAGCAGGAAGCAAGCGACTTCAGTCGTTTGTAGTTCACTTAGAAACATCTCCTGTTCATGGTAGAATAGTGGAGATGAAAACTGCAGTGCTGGCGGGAGTCTGTCTTCCCGCTTCAAAAAGAGTGTTTGATTCACGAATGGATGAGATGAGGGAACTGTGCAAGGCATGCGGGCTGGAGACGGCTGCTGTGATCACGCAGGTATCCCGCACCGCTGATTCGCGCACGGTATTCCGCTCCGGCAAGATCCAGGAGCTGAAAGCACTGTGTGAGGAAACAGGCGCATCTGTAGTTGTCTTCTATAATCAGCTGACGATCCAGGCCGCAAGACGCATCTCTGAAGCGACTGAGACGGAAGTGATCGACCGCACTGCATTGATACTGGATATCTTCTCGCAGAGAGCGCGCACAAAGCAGGCAAAGCTGCAGACGGAAATGGCGAGACTGCAGTATGATCTGCCCCGCATCCTTGAACGGGAAGAGGGCGGCGAACACGAACGAGGCGGTTCCTCTGTCAACAGAGGTGCCGGCGAAATGCGCTCCCAGCTGATCGAGAGAAAATATGCCGCAAGGATCCGCGATCTGAAAGCCGAGCTGAAGAAGATTGAAAAGCAGCGCTGGCAGGATGAGCGCAGACGCACCCGCACATTGATGCGCAGAGCAGCATTGATCGGCTATACCAATGCCGGCAAGAGCTCATTGATGAATGCATTCCTGGCCCGCAGCCATGGCAGTCAGCCGGTGTATGAGGAAGACATGCTGTTTGCGACGCTGGATACCAGCGTGCGCATGATCCGCAGCGGATCAAGATCATTCCTGCTGTATGACACGGTCGGCTTTGTATCAGATCTGCCGCATGAGCTTGTGGAAGCCTTTCAGTCAACGCTCGATGCCGCAAGAGACGCGGATCTGCTGATCCATGTCATCGATGCCTCCGATCCTGAATGGGAGGAAAAGATGCAGATCACGGAGGAAACGCTCAGCCAGATCCATGCCGGTGATATCCCGGTTCTTCGTGTATATAACAAATGCGACAGAGAGATCTCTGATATGGTGCCTTCCGAGAACAGAGTGTCATGTTTGAGCGGAGAGGGAATCAGTGAACTGATGGAACAGACAGCCGGTATGCTGTATCCGTCAGAAGATATCAAAACAGTTCTTGTGCCGTATGATAAAATGTCAATGGTTGATGAATACAAAGCGGCACTGCTATTCAGAAAAACAGATGAAAGCGAAGACGGCATTGTCTTCGAGGTCAGCGGACCGAAGCGCTATCTTGCGGCTTTCAGAGATATGGAATGGAAGGAAGGAAAACAGTAAATGAAAACAGTCTGGGAAAAACAGGACAGCACGTCAATGAAGCAGCTGATGGACTTCTCTGAAGAATACAGAAAGTTCCTCTCTGTTTCCAAAACAGAAAGAAATTTCGTCAAAAACGCAGTGAAGGCTGCCGAAGAAGCGGGATTCAGACCGCTGGAAAGCTTCAGCACCATCAAAAAGGGAGACAGGATCTACTCTGTCAACCGCGGCAAGAATCTCTGCATGTTCGTCATCGGTGAAAAGGACCTGACAGAGGGCATGAACATTCTCGGTGCCCACATCGATTCACCGCGCATGGACCTCAAGCAGAAGCCTCTGTATGAAAAGGACGGACTTGTCCTGATGGATACGCACTATTACGGCGGCATCAAGAAATACCAGTGGGTAGCCCGTGAGATGGCTCTTGTCGGTGTTGTATGCCTCAAGGACGGAACGGTTCTGGATATCAATATCGGCGACAAGCCGAATGATCCGGTCGTCGGTGTATCTGATCTGCTGATCCACCTTTCCGCGGAACAGCTGAAGAAGCCGGGCGCAACAGTTGTCGAGGGTGAAAAGCTCGACCTGCTCGTCGGTTCAATTCCGAAGAAGGATGAGGAAAAAGACGCAGTCAAAAAGTATATTCTCGATATCCTGAAAAACGAATACGGCTTTGAAGAGGATGACTTCATCTCGGCAGAGATTGAAGTTGTTCCGGCAGGCGAAGCAAGAGACTACGGACTCGACAGATCCATGATCATCGGATATGGCCACGATGACAGAGTCTGCGCATATACATCCATGCGCGCAATCATGGATATCGAACAGCCGGAAAGAACATCCTGCTGCATCCTCGTCGACAAGGAGGAAATCGGTTCTGTCGGCAACACCGGCATGCAGAGCAGATACTTTGAAAACACGGTGCTGGAACTTCTGGAAAAGGCTGGATGCACAAAGCTGAGTGATCTCAGCAGAACGCTGCGCAATTCAAGAATGCTCTCCAGCGATGTCAGCATCGCCTTTGATCCGAATTATCCGGAAGTTTCCGATCCGAAGAACAGCGCGTATTTCGGCTGCGGCATCTGCTTCAACAAATATACAGGTTCCCGCGGAAAGTCCGGATCCAACGATGCCAACGCGGAATTCGTCGCGAAGGTCAGACGTGTCATGGATGACAATGATGTCATGTTCCAGACATGCGAGCTCGGTGCCGTTGACGTGGGCGGCGGCGGAACGATTGCCTACATTCTGGCGGATCTTGACATGGATGTCATCGATGCCGGCATCTGCGTGCAGAACATGCATGCGCCGTGCGAGGTTGTTTCCAAAGCGGATATTTATGAAGGCTGCAGAGCCTATAAAGCATTCCTGAAAGACATGGACTGAAGTCACAGGACTGCATACAGTGGTGAACAGGGAGGTGTTGTATGAAGATCACATTTTATTTCGTAAGACACGGTGAAACGCTCTTTAACCGGAAGGGAAGGATCCAGGGAGTCAGTGATTCTCCGCTTTCCGAGCTTGGTCTCCAGCAGGCTGCCCAGGCTCATGACGCACTCGCTGATGTGCATTTTGACAGAGTCTTCCTTTCACCGAGCGAACGTGTCGCGGATACTGCGGAAATCATTCTGAAAGACAGAAAATGCGAATGGGAGATCGTGGATGATCTTCATGAATTTGATTTCGGAAGATATGAGGGAACGAGATTCACATCGCATCCCGATGAACTTCGCAGATGCTTTGATTCGCGTGACTTTTCCTCTGTGGACGGAGAAACCAGGGGAAAGATGGAAATCCGTGTCAGAGAGACAATGCGTTCCATCGCCTCACAGTGTGATGACGGCGACCGTGTTCTGATTGTCTCCCACGGCATGTTTGAGATGTTCCTGATGGAAAAGCTCCTCGACGTCGATCTGGATGTCTTCAGAAAAGACAGAGAGGGCGAAAACAGAAATATCATTCCAAACTGCGGCATCATGGTCTTCACATTTGAAGACGGCCAGTACAGACTGGTCACACTGCCGGTGGAACCGGATCTCTTCCGGATCCCGGCAGAGAAGAAAACCGTCAGATTCTATTATGTGCGGCACGGCGAAACACTGTTCAACCAGTGGAACCGCATGCAGGGCTGGTGTGATTCCCCGCTGACAAAGAACGGCATCTGCCAGGCAAACACGGCCGCAGATGCGCTGCGCAATGTATACTTCGCAAGAGCATATGCTTCACCGAGCCTGCGTGCCTACCGTACGGCAGAGATCATCTGCGCGCCGCACAGGATCACTCCGGTTCGTGAGAAGCTGCTGAAAGAAGTGAATTTCGGTGACTTTGAAGGCGTTGTCAGAGACTCCTGGGTTGAGGAAATCAACCGCAGGCACAAGACAGAAACATGGGATGACATCGGCGGTGAATCCGCGGAAGACGTGGAAACAAGGATCCGCACATTCCTGAAGCGCGCTGTCTCTGAGGCAAAGGACGGAGACAATGTGCTGATGGTATCCCACGGCACATACTATCTGAACATTCTTGAGAAGATCTTCAAGATTGACAGAGAAGAATACTTTGTTTCCCGGATCAAAGCCGGCAAGCAGGGAATGCCGAACGGCGGTATCTTCACGTTCGAATATAAAGACGGACATTTCAGAATGATCGAACTGATGTGCCCGCCGGAAGAATATGAGGAGCACTGATGGCTGAATACCGGATTCAGGGTTTCTCTTATCATCTGAAAAAGGATACAGATCTTTCCTGGCTCAATGCCTTCGGAAAGATCTTTTCCGTCTTCGATCAGACGGGAAGCGGCTGTATCGGCTTCGGCATGGAGAAGGACGGACACCGTTTCTTCATGAAGATTGCCGGCGCGGATACCGAGGAAGCCGAGCTGACACCGGCGCAGTCGATCTCTTTGCTTGAAGCGGCAGTTGAAAAATATGAAGCTCTTGCCCATCCGTGTCTGATCGGCATTGAGGATGCCTTTTTGAAGAATGAGCTGTTTGCGGTGATGTTTGAATGGGCAGAAGGCAGCTGTCTCTTTGATCACTGGAATTTTGAATTGTATAATAACGATCCTTCGCTGATTTCACCGCGCACACGCTTTGAACAGCTTCCGTCGGAAAAGAAACTGGCTGTATGCCGCGGGATCATCTCCTTCCTGAAAAACTGCACGCAGAAGGGATATGTTCCGGTGGATTTCTATGATTCCTCGATTATCTATGATTTTGAAACAGATCAGTTCCGTTTCTGCGATATCGATCTCTTTGAAAAGTATCCCATCGTCAATCAGGCCGGAGAAAGCTGGTGGGGCACGAAGCGCCTGAAGGCGCCGGAAGAGCATATCGCCGGCAGCGTCATCGATGAACAGACGGCAGTGTTCAACGCCTCCGCTCTCTCTATGGATCTGCTTTCTCACTATGACAAGACAAAGATGAAGAAACGGTACGCAAAGGGGTATTTCATTCCGGTGCCTGAGGAGCTGTTTCTTCTGAGTGAGCCGGTGCGCAGCGTGCTTTTGAAAGGATGCTCGTATCAGAAAGCGGAAAGATACAGAACTATGCAGGAGCTTGAGGATGCCTTCCTTGCCTCAATTCTGAAAATCGCATGAAAAAAGCTGTATTTTTCAATACAGCTGCGGATAGAGATATTCAAGCATGAGGGGAACGATCTTTTCCCAGGATGCTTCCGAATGGGTGCCGTTCATGTTCAGATGCGGATATGTACGGCATCCTTTTTGTTCGAACAGGTGATTTGTCTCCAGCATCATTTCCGCAAGATACATGGAGCTTTCCTTGTCAGAACGCTCTTCCGTTCCAAAGTCCAGATAAATTCTGCTCTCTTTGAAGGAAGTGTTCTGAATCATTCTGTTCAGATCATCACGGCAGAAATAGGTTGCCGGTGAGATGCATGCGGCTTTGGAGAAGACATTGTTGTATTTTGTGATACAGTATTCCGCCATCAGACCGCCCATCGAGGATCCGCCGATTCCGACGTGTTCGCGTGTCTTATAGATTCTGTAGCGCTTTTCGCATTCTTTCTTCAGTGTGTTCACAAACCAGCTGGCAGTGAAATCACCCTGGGACTTTATGACCCAGCGGCCCATGTTTTCTTCCTTCACCGGAAGTGGACAGTATTCGTTCATTCTGTCCTCGCCATGGTGGCTGCAGTCCTGACCGATCACGACCAGATCGATCTTTGTTCTGTCGAGGTATTCCCGGATACCCCATGACTTTCCATATGTCGCTGTTTTGTCGGAAAACAGATTGTGTCCGTCAAACATATAGAGTACGTCATACTTTTTCTTTGTTGTGTCATAACTGTCGGGAAGACAGACCCAGATGCGCCGGGGTGACTGTTCCAGCGGCGCAATGGGAAGTGTAAATGTTTCAATTCTGCTCATTCATCAGCCCATCCATTTTACTTTGCTTTCGGTACCGTTCATGATTCTTTCGATGTTCGCCTTGTGCCTGTAGGTGACAAACGCCCAGAGAACAAGCAGCGAGACAGCGATGTTCATCTCGATCTTTCCGGTAAATGCCAGTACAAAGGAAACGATAACTTCAATCAGAAGCGAGGCAATTGAGGAAAGAGAGACCATCTTTGTGAGATAGAGAATCCCGAAGAAGGAAACGACCGGAAGCAGGAACTGTGTCAGATACTGCTGTGTCAGGAACACGCAGATGCCGAGCATGAATCCGTAGCTGGTGGCGACTGCCTTGCCGCCGCGGAACTGTGCGAATACCGGGAAGCAGTGACCGATGCAGCAGGCAAGACCTGCGAAAATCTCGCTGCCCGGAAGAACAGCGTGCGCGATCATCATTGAGAAGAATGCCTTCAGCGCATCCAGCACTGTCACTGCGACAGCAGCGGGCTTGCCGAGTACTCTTCCTGCGTTGGTGGCTCCGAGGTTTCCTGATCCTTCTGTGCGGATGTCCTTATGGTAAAATACCTTGCCGATGACAAGCGCCCACGGAACAGAACCGAATAGATAACTGACCAGAATGATCAGGATAATTTTGATGTTCATGTTCTGGTACCTCCGGCTTTTTATTTTAGCACAAACAGCGTTCTGAATATACACAGTCGCTTGAACGGGAATGGTTGGAAATGCAAGGATTTCTGATATAATGTCTTGGTTAAGGAGTAAACATGGCAAATAAATACGATGACAGCAGTATCCAGATACTGGAAGGACTTGAAGCGGTCAGGAAAAGACCGGGTATGTATATCGGCTCAACAGACTCACACGGTCTGCATCATCTGATCTGGGAAATTGTTGACAACGCAGTGGACGAAGCCCTCAACGGCTTCGGCAAACGTATAGATATAACGCTTGAAAGCGACGGCAGTGTGACCGTCAGCGATGAAGGCAGAGGCATGCCCACAGGCATGCACGCCAGCGGCGTGAACACGCTGCAGGTTATTTTCACCGTGCTTCATGCGGGAGGCAAGTTCACCTCCCAGGGCGGCTACAAGACCGCAGGCGGCCTGCACGGCGTCGGCGCGTCCGTTGTAAACGCGCTTTCTGAGTGGCTTACCGTGGAAGTGGCGCATGACGGCGAGCTCGTCCGGATGGAATTCCGCGAAGGCGGCTCTAAGATCGGCAAGCTGCAGAAGCTTGGCAAGACAAACCGGACAGGTTCCACCGTCCGTTTCAAGCCGGATCCGAAGATCTTTACGGTCACGGATTACAAATTTGATACGGTATGCGAACGAGCGAGAGAGGAAGCCTTCCTGCTCAGCGGCATCGCCATCACCGTGACAGACAAGCGCGGCAAAAACGTCCGCAAAGAGGAATTCAGATTTACCGATGGTCTGACATCGTTCCTGGAATATCTTCATGAAGACAGAACACCGCTGATGAAACCGGTCAAGTTCTCCGGCGATGCGCTGGGAATCCACGTGGATGCGGCATTCCAGTACACCGATGACTATCAGGAGAATACATACAGCTTTGTCAACCTCGTCAGAACGATCGACGGCGGCAGCCACGAGATCGGCTTCAAGGGAGCGTTCACAAAAGCTGTCAATGATTACGCGAGAAAGTACGGACTGCTGAAGGAAAAGGACAAGAATCTGGAAGGCAGCGACGTCAGGGAAGGTCTGACAACAATTCTTTCCGTATCCGTTCCGGAAGAACTTCTGCAGTTTGAAGGACAGACAAAGGGCAGGCTCGGCACACCGGCTGCGAAAAACGCGGTCGACAGTGTTGTCGCGGAGCGTCTTTCCTTCTGGCTGGAAGAAAACAGAGACCAGTCGGATATGCTGATCAGGAAGATGATGAAGGCTTCCCAGGCACGCGAGGCAGCCCGCCGCGCCAGAGATGAAGCGCGCAAGGGCAAGCGTGTCGGAAAAGGCGAAAAGGTGCTCTCCGGCAAGCTCGCGCCGGCCCAGACAAAGGATTCTTCGATCAAGGAGCTGTTCCTCGTCGAGGGTGATTCCGCCGGCGGCAGCGCGAAGCAGGGAAGGGATTCCCATTATCAGGCAATCCTTCCGCTGCGAGGCAAGGTGCTGAATACGGAAAAGTGCACACTTGCGGAAATTGAGAAAAACGAAGAGCTGAATACGCTGATCTATACGATCGGTGCCGGTGTCGGTGCTGATTTTGATTACCGTGAATCCAATTACGGCAAAGTCATCATCATGACCGATGCCGACGATGACGGATCGCATATCCAGATTCTTCTGCTCACATTCTTCTACCGCTACATGCGTCCGCTGATTGAGCAGGGAATGGTATACATTGCTCTGCCGCCGCTGTACCGCGTCAGTAAGGGTAAGAATATGCAGTACTGCTATACCGATGATGAACTCGATGCCCTGCGCAAAAAGCTCGGCAAAGTGGAAATCCAGCGCTACAAAGGCCTTGGTGAAATGAATGCGACCCAGCTGTGGGAAACGACAATGGATCCGGCCGGACGCACGCTGATCCGGGTCGGCATCGAAGACGGTCTGAAAGCGGAGAACCGCGTTTCCGTTCTGATGGGCGACAAGGCGGAAAGAAGAAGAAAATGGATCGAGGATAACATCTCCTTTACGCTGGAAGATGACTTCAGGGTGGAATGAACATGGCAAAGAAGAAAGTAATTGAAGATAAAACCAGATATGTTCCCGAACTCCTTGAAGATATCATGGGTTCCGGTTTCGGCAGATATGCCAAATACATTATTCAGGAAAGAGCGCTTCCTGACGCAAGAGACGGCCTGAAGCCGGTACAGAGAAGAATTCTCTACGCGATGTACCATGACGGAAATACATGGGATCATCCGTACCGCAAATCCGCCAAGACAGTCGGTCTTGTCATCGGCAACTACCATCCGCACGGCGACAGCTCTGTCTATGACGCGATGGTCCGTATGTCGCAGGACTGGAAGGTCAGACTTCCGCTGATCGACATGCACGGCAACAACGGTTCCATCGATGATGACCCGGCAGCCGCGATGCGTTACACGGAAGTGCGTCTTGCGAAGGTTACGCAGGTCATGGAAGACGATCTCGACAAGAACACTGTCGAGATGGCTCCGAACTTTGACGATACGGAAACGGAACCGACAGTTCTGCCGGTGCCTTTTCCTGTCATGCTTGTCAATGGCGCGACCGGTATCGCCGCAGGTTACGCGACAAACATGCCGCCGCACAATATGAATGAAGTCATCGACGGTGCGATCTACCGTCTGAACAATCCGGAATGTACCCTCAGCGACATGATGGATATCATTCACGGACCGGATTTCCCGACCGGCGGTATCGTGCAGGGTGAAAAGGGAATCCGCGACGCGTTTGAAACAGGCAGAGGCAGAATCGTTGTCCGCGGCAAATGCGAGATCGCAGACGCAAAGACGGTTCAGCAGATCATCATCACGGAGATTCCCTACGAAGTCATCAAGGGACAGCTCGTCAGAAAAATGGATGAAATCCGTGTCTCCAAGGAGATCGACGGCATTCTTGACGTGCGTGATGAATCGGACAGAAACGGCATGCGCATTGTCATCGACATCAAGAAGGATGCTGATGCGAACATGATCCTGAATTATTTCTACAAAAACACGGATCTGCAGATCTACTACAGCTACAACAACGTGGCAATCATCGACAAGCGTCCGGTGCAGATCGGACTTCTCGGTCTGCTGGATGCCTTCATTGATTTCCGCAAGGAGGTTGTGCTGCGCAGATCCAGATATGAACTGGACAAGATGGAGGCAAGATGCCATATCATCGAAGGTCTGATGAAGGCTGTATCGATCCTTGATGAGGTAATCCGCATCATCCGCGCTTCCAAGGACAAGGCAGATGCCAAGCGCAATCTGATGGAAGCCTTCGGCTTTGATGAACCGCAGGCGGAAGCCATCGTGTCCCTGCGTCTTTACAGATTGTCCAATACGGATATCATGACACTCCGCTCGGAATTTGCTGAGCTCGTCAATAAGATTGAGGAGACCAAGGCTATCATTGAGAATGCCAATGTGCTGCGCAGCGTCATCGTAAAGGAACTGCGAAAGGTCAAGGCGGATTACGGTTCCGAAAGAAGAACCCTGATCCAGGGCGAAGTTGAAGACATCGTGATCTCCAAAGCGCAGATGGTCACCAATGAAAGAGTTGTCGTCACTGTTTCCAGAGACGGCTACGTCAAGCGTGTTTCGATGCGTTCCTACAATGCTTCGATCGGCCAGCCGACCGGTATGAAGGAAGGGGACAGACTCGTCGGAACGATTGAGTGTGACACTGTTGATACCCTGCTTCTGTTTACTGTCAAGGGCAATTACGCTTCGCTTCCGGTATGGCAGATCGAGGAAGGCAAATGGAAGGACATCGGCATGCATCTGAACAAGGCTGTCCGTATTGCCGGCGAAGACAAGATCATCAATGCCGTCCATATCAGCAGCTTTGATACCTATGCCTGGATCGTCACATTCTCAGACGGCGGCCAGGTCAAAAAGACACCGGTATCCCAGTGGCGTGTTGAAAGAAACAACAAAGTCATGACGGCGATGAATATCCCGGCAGGCGGAAAGATGCTGAACGCGGTCTGCGCCTATGAAGGACAGGAAGTGCTCGCTGTTTCAGCGGAAGGCTTCGCTTACCGCTTCGCGCTGGATGAGATTCCGGCAACCGGCGTCAAGTCAAAAGGCGTCAAGGCCATCAACCTCGGCCGCGGCGACAAGCTTGGATTTGGCTGTGTGATGAATCCGAATGATAACGCGGTTCTCTTCGTCAATTCACAGGGCGGAATGAAACGTGTCAAAAAAGAAGAAATTCCTTTGGGAAACAGACCAGTCAAGGGTAATATCATATGTAAGAAGGTCAAGTCAAATCCGGCTGTGATCGTATATGCCCGTCCGGTAAAAGCCGCAGATGAAATCACATTCTGCGATCCGGAAGTGCAGGTACTCAAAGCAAGCGACATTCCTCTGAAGGCAAGAGACACGGGATTCTCCGCGCCGGCAGTTCTTCTGAAGGGATGGACTGTGACACCGGGCATTGATGAATGCCGCATCATTGACATTCCCGAGGATGCCGACCATACGGTTCACAGTGATGTGGAAAAGATCAGCCTGTTTGACGAGGAGGAAATATCATGACCATATGCAAAGGATGCGGCATTGTCATGCAGTATGACGATCCGAAAGCTCCCGGATATTCGCCGAAGGCAGGCAGTGAATACTGCCAGAGATGTTTCCGGCTGATGCATTATGATGATCTGACGGTATCCATGAAAACCGGCATTGATCCGGATGCGGTCATTTCCCGCATTGCCGAGATGGATGCTCTGATTCTGTGGGTCGTTGATCTGTTTGATTTCGAAGCCGGAATGATTCCCGGTCTGAACAGAAAGCTGCTCGGCAAGGATATCATCATGGCAGCTGCCAAGAGAGATATTCTTCCGGATACGCTGAGTGAAGAAAAAATAGCCCGTTTTGTATTCTCAAGACTGAAGGAACAGGGAATCCGCATCAAGGGACTGATCATGACGTCAAGACTCCAGAAGATGGGTGTTGATGAAATTAAGGAAGCAGTCAGAATGAATGCCAAGGGACGTCCTGTTGTTGTGATGGGAAGAGCCAATTCCGGCAAGAGCACGCTGCTGAACAATCTGGCAGGTAAAAACATCCTCACAGCTTCCCGTTATCCCGGCACAACGCTGGATTTCAACAGGATCATGATCGACGGCCAGGAGTATATTGATACACCGGGCATTGAAATCGCCGACAGTCTTCTGATGGAAGTGAAAGAAGAGGATCTGAAGGACATCCTTCCTTCCTCACAGCTCAAGCCGCTTGTCTATCAGCTGCGCGGCAGCCAGTCATTCGCGGTCGGCGGACTGATGCGTCTTGATCTTATTGGATGCGATCACGCGACATGCGTGTTCTATATGTCCCAGCGGCTGCCGGTGCACCGCGGCAAGGCGGACAACGCCGATGCTCTCTGGGAGAAGCACTATGGCGAACTGTTCGTGCCGACACCGGTAAAGAACAGCTTCCGCACGTTTACCGTCAGAAAAGAAATGGATAAAATGGACATCGCCGTCGACGGCCTCGGATGGGCATCTGTCAGCGGACAGATTCAGACAGTTTCCGTCAGAGTGCCTGACGGTGTGAATGTGACATTCAGAAAGGCAATGCTGTAATATGTTGACAACAAAGCAGAAAGCATATCTCAGGAGTCTGGCACAGACCGAGAGACCGATCTTCCAGGTCGGAAAAGACTCCATCAGCGACAATCTTGTCAAAACCGTCAGCGATGCGCTGAGAGTGCGTGAACTCATCAAAGTTTCAATCCTGAAGAACGCGCCCGGTGACGTCAAGGAAATCGCGTTTGATCTTGCAAGACTGACAAAAAGCGAACTGATCCAGGTCATCGGCCGTCAGGTCGTTCTCTATAAGAAGGCAAAGGAGCCGAAGATCCTTCTGCCATGATCACGCTGTCCTGCACATTTGATCCGGTGACGGAGAAAGAAGTCAGATACATTCTTTCCTGCCGGAAAGAGAAGGGAATCCGTGATCTTGCGGTATGTGTTAAAGGCGAAGGCATTCTTTCCAGAGAAGAACGGACACGTCTTCTGAAGCTCGCATTTGCGCCGTACAGGCATGTCTATGTCACAGATTCATGCGATGATGCCGAAACCATCGAAGCCATGGATGAGGAAGCTGTCCGCAGCGGTATGTTCCGCTTGGCGGCCAAGGGAACACGCCGTGTCTTAATGGAACGCGGATTCTATCATGTGGAAACCGCCCGTGCCATGTGCAAGGAACGCCGCTACGTGCACTCGGGAGGTGTTGCCGGTGTATGCAAGGCACTTGCGAAAGCGCATGGTCTTGATGAGATGAAGGCGTGGCGCGCCGGATGGCTTCATGATATTACCAAGGCATTCAGCGATGAGAAATCGGAAGAGATCATTGCCCGCTGGAAACCGGAATGGCTGAACATCAGTCCGAAAGTATGGCACAGCTATACAGCCGTGATCTGGCTGAAACAGAATATGGGTCTCTATGATCATGATATTCTGAATGCGCTTGAGCACCATACGCTCGGCGACGGAAAGAGCGCGTATGCCTGGATCCTGTATATCGCGGACAAGATTGAACCGGGAAGAGGGTATGACGCCTCAAAGGAAATGGCAATGGCCGAAAAGGATCTGAAGACAGCCGCTGCATACGTTCTGGAAGAATCAAAGGCTTATATTTACGAAAAGGAGGGAATCCATGTCTGAACTGCTCGATACTGTATTGAAAACTGTGGATGAAAAACTCGGTGAGGATATTGTGGTCATCGATATGAGCAAGGTATCCCCGTTTACGGATTACTTCGTTGTCGCAACAGCGAGAAATATCCGCCATGCCCAGTCGCTGGCGGAGGCTGTTGAACAGGAAGCAGCCAAATACGGCTATCAGGTCCGCCTCAGAGAAGGTGAAAAAGACAGCACATGGGTGCTGGTTGATCTGAATGAGGTGATCGTTCATATCTTTACTGCCGATACCCGCAAGGTATACAGACTGGAAGCTCTGTGGGCTGATCAGCCGCAGTATTCCTATCCCCGCTGATACAGAAAAACAACCAGGTATGTCGCATACCTGGTTTTTAAGTTATTTGATCAGACCGTTCTGACGCAGCCATCCTTCCAGATCAGCTGCGCTCATCGGTTTCTGCGGATCGCTTTCCAGCGTGTTGTCCATGATCACCGTGCCGTCCTGGATATGCACGGCAGCGAATGAAGGAATGGAGGAAAGTCCCCAGTCAGCGGTGAGCCTGTTGATGTTCATCTCTTTGTCAAGTACCGTGACATCAACGATTTCAATCAGTGATTCTGCCTGCATGTTCAGATCCGTATTCACTGTCGGAATGACGGTATTCAGCACATACTGGCAGTCAGCGCTGAGCGTGCTGGAGAACATCAGATAGTGGATCGTTCCTTCACCGGTGCTTAAGAGATATTCATTGAGGGAATCGTAATCGAGCGATACGGTTCTGGTATCTGTATTGATTTCACTCTCCGGTTCAAAGATTCTGTACAGCACGGCAGCCGTACTGTAGATCATGATCAGAGAAAGGAGAGTGAACATGATTTTTTTCAGCATATATTCATCCTTACCCACGCCATTCTAACAAATCCGCGTGCCGGATTCAATTTTTGTGTGTTGTCATTTCTCTGAATATCATCCTATAATATTTGACACGGAGTTTTTTATGAAATGGTATGAACAGAATTATGTAAATAGAAGAGACTGGATCCTGCAGAACCTGGAACTGCTGGGACTGGACAGTGAAGAGACGGTAATGGTGCTGCTGATTGATTTCATGAATGAGCACAGAATTCCCATCGATCTGGAAGCCCTGCACAAGAAATCCGGTCTTTCCCTGGAAAGGACCGACAGTGTGATTTCCTGCCTCTGTGCGAAAAAATATCTGGAAATCAGAGCATCAGCGAAATCCATCAAGTTTATTCTGAACGGACTGTTTGAAACAGATACTGCCAGAAACGAGCGGGTGCTGGACAACTCTCTGTTTGATACGTTTGAGACGGAATTCGGAAGACCGCTGACAAACAATGAAATGGCGAAGATCAGCGAATGGAACCGGACGATGGAAAAGAAGCTGATTCTGTACGCGCTTCGTGAAGCCAGCGCCTATCAGCATCTGAAGATCACATATATCGACAAGATTCTTTCCGAATGGAAGAACAAAGGCATTACAGCTGAAGATTACGAAAACGGAAAGCACTGATATGGAAAAGATGAGCACTGAAGAAATCCTGGAACATCTTGATGAGATGTTTCCGGATGCGCACTGTGAGCTGAATCACAGAAACGCGTTTGAAATGGCGGTCGCAGTGATCCTCTCCGCCCAGACAACCGACGCTTCCGTCAACAGAGTCACACCGGCTCTGTTTGAAAAATATCCCGATGCCGCTTCTCTTGCGGAAGCGGATCTCAGCGATATCGAACAGACGATCGCTTCCCTTGGCCTTTACCGCAACAAGGCAAGATCCATCAAAGGATTCGCCAGGGCAGTCAGCGAAGAATATGACGGCATTGTGCCTTCGACGATGAAGGAGCTGACAACTCTTCCCGGCGTCGGCAGAAAATGCGCCAATGTCATCATGAGCGAATGCTGGGGACTGCCGGCACTGGCAGTGGATACCCATGTTTCCCGCATCGCCAGAAGACTGCGCTTAGCCAAGGAAGATGACGGTGTGGATGATATCGAGCGCAAGCTGAAGCGCCGTGTTCCCCGTGAGAGATGGACGAAGACGCATCATCAGATGATTTTCTTCGGCCGCTACAGATGCCATGCAAGAAACCCCGAGTGCACAGACTGTCCGTTTACCGGTTTCTGCCGGGAAAAGACAGGCCGGAAGAAGGTGTGATATGAGACTGCTCGTAACAGGCTTTGAGCCGTTTGACAATGAAAGCATCAATCCCTCCAAGGAAGTATTGAATCTGCTTGTTCCGGAAGAGGGAATTGAAATAGTTACGGCTGTTCTGCCGGTTGTGCGCTTTGAATCACTGAAGCGCATGGAAGAGAAAATCAACGAAGTAAAACCCGATCTGATTCTTTCCATCGGCCAGGCAGGCGGCAGAAACTGTCTCAGCGTGGAGCGGATCGGCATCAACTGTGATGATTACCGGATTCCCGATGCGGCAGGCAATCAGCCGTGTGATGAAAAGATTGCCGAGGATGGACCGGACGCCTATTTTGCGACGCTTCCGATCAGAAAAATGACGGAGGCAGCGAGTGCGGCAGGCATTCCGGCAGTGATCTCCGATACAGCCGGAACGTATGTATGCAATCACGTGCTTTACGGCACGCTTCATATGTGCCATGAGAAATACCCGCACATCAGATGCGGATTTATTCATGTCCCGTATCTGCCTGCGCAGTGTGCGGGAAAGAACGCGCCGTCAATGTCACTGAATGACATCGCGGCAGGAATTCAGTGCGCCATCCGCGTGCTGAGGGAGGAAAGTGTATGATTGAACTTCCTGAACAGTGGGAAGAAATGTCAAAGCGTGAAAAGGATCTCTGGTTTGCGAGATTCGCATTGGAATACAGCAGAGAAGGAGAAACGACCGGTCTTCTTCCTGACTGCAGCGAGGCAGTGGTACAGGCATGGAAAGAATTCAGGGCAGAATGAACTGGTACATTCTGCTGGCAGCCGTCGGAGTGATCGGACTTGTATGGTGTCTGATTCCCGTATTTACCGCTTTCATCTTCAATATCGGAACCGCGACAGGTATCGCTGTATTCGGTCTGATGAGCGCCTGGGGCTTATGGCCTGAAAAATGCAATGCGCTGTTCGGCAGGCTGCCGGCTTTGATGAGATGGATTCTCATCGCGCTTGCGGCACTGATCGCAGCCCTGACGGTGCTGATCAGCGTTAAAATGGTCATGGCATGCAATGATAAACCTTCAGAGAATTCAACGGTCATCGTGCTTGGCTGCGGGGTGTACGGGGAACAGCCGAGTCTGATGCTGATCGAGAGACTGGAAGCCGCGGAAGCATATCTCCGCAAGAATCCCGGCTCATCCGCGATCCTCAGCGGCGGCCAGGGAAGAGGGGAAAACATCAGCGAAGCGGAAGCGATGCACCGCTGGATGGTCCGCAGAGGCATCGACCCCTCACGTCTCTATAAAGAAGACCGTTCCTCCAGCACAAGAGAAAACATCGCGTATTCACTGGAAATCATCCGTGCGAACAATCTTTCAGAAGAAATCGCAGTCGCATCCAATGAATTCCATCTGCTGAGAGCGCATATGATCGCTGAAGAGGCAGGTCTGCATGTCACATCACTGCCGGGGCATACGGCATGGTGGCTGTTCGCGGTGAATTATATCCGTGAACTGTACGGTGTCATCTATCAGGCAGTTCTTTAAAGATTGTGCAAATGAAAGAATTATTCTGATTTATATATGCAAATGTAAAAAAAGGTATTTTCTGCATCAGGCGGAAGCGTTATGATGTTAAAGAAGATACTTTTTATTTTTGAAGGAGATCATAATGACTGCAGTGAATGAGAAAAAAGAACTCGACGTCGTAGCACTTGGTGAACTTCTGATCGATTTCACCGAAAATGGTGTTTCCGAACAGGGAAACCCGCTTCTGGAAGCGAATCCGGGCGGAGCTCCGTGCAATGTGCTGAGCATGCTGACAAGATACGGCAGAAAGACAGCGTTTATCGGAAAAGTCGGAAACGACGGCTTCGGCAACCTGCTGGAAAAAGCAATCGTTGAACAGGGAATTTCCGCGGAAGGTCTGAAGAAGGACAATGAGGTTCATACAACGCTCGCTCTGGTCCTCAAGCTTGCCAACGGTGACCGTGATTTCGCATTCTACAGAAAACCTGGCGCAGATGTGAATCTGTATGAGGATGAAGTGGATGTTGAACTGATCAGAAAAGCGAGACTGTTCCACTTCGGATCACTGTCTCTGACAGATGAGCCGGCAAGAAGCGCAACCCACAAGGCAATCAGCACCGCCCAGGAAGCTGGTCTTGTCATTTCATTTGATCCGAACCTCAGAGAACCTCTGTGGCCGACACTCGATGATGCGAAGGAACAGATCGACTGGGGAATGCAGCAGACGGATATCCTGAAGATCAGTGATAACGAAATCACCTGGTTTACCGGAAAAGATGATTATGACGATGGAATCGCATATCTCTTTGAGAAATATCCGAACCTGAAGCTGATCTGCCTGTCCATGGGACCCGACGGAAGCCGTGCTTACTGGAAGGGACTCAGAGTCGAAGTTCCGGCATTCCTGCAGAGCGGCACGATTGAAACAACCGGCGCCGGCGATACATTCTGCGCAGGCATGATCAATGCCGTGCTCAAATACGGACTTGACGGCTTTGATGAGGAAAAGCTGAAGGATATGCTTGTTAAGGCAAACGCATCCGCTTCTCTTGTCACAACAAAGAAGGGCGCTCTCAGAGTCATGCCGACAATGGATGAAATCAAGGCATTCATTGAATCCAGAAAATAATGAACAGACAGAGGTCAGAAATGACCTCTGTTTTAAGTGACATACTCCCGCCGCCTAAGCTGACGCATAGAGGCGGGGGCTTCCCGGCCAAGGACACTACTGTGTCCAGATATCCCGGGCTTATAGGGTCCCCTGTGCCCCAGGGTACCTTTTTTGTCTGATGACTATTACTGAAGCTCTTTATGA
>ONSK01000085.1 GCA_900320455.1 uncultured Erysipelotrichaceae bacterium
ATTCAATTTTACACGAGGTACTTTTTCTTTCAGCCTCCTTAGCTCTCAGGTTTGTCCTCCTGTTTGAATATTACAGGAAGCTTCTTTCTAGGCCTTGTGGCCTCCGATCTGTTCGTTTCTGTCTTTGGCGGTGGCGCAGTCCATCAGGTTTGTTCCTTTGAGCACCGCGTTGGTTCCGTATTTTCTGCGGATTTCCTGCATTGCCGCAAGGATCCGCTGTTCTTTGTCATAGGCTTCATAGTCGGTGAACATATCCAGCTGAAAGACACCGAGACCGCGGATGGTGTCATCCGCCGCAACGCCGAGCCGCCGGACGTAGAAGCGGTGATCCGCCTTCTCTTCCACAGCGTCGAGAATTGCCTGGGTGATCTGGGCAGTGCTGGCGGTGCGGTTATGAAACCGTACTGTTCCCACGGTGTGTTTCGGATACAGCCTGCCGTAGAAATCCACGCAAAGCGGTCCGTCATAGGAAGGCACCTTTTCCAGGGATACCGGATCATAGCTGATCCAGAAGGAGAACATCCTGGCAGTCAGCCGCTTTGAAAACATGTCGCTGCACAGGATATCGATCATCTCGCGCAGGATCAGCTTCGCTTCATTGTAGGAGTATGGTCTTGGCAGCACCTGTCCCTTGGAAAGGGAACGTGATGAGGAATGGTAATGCTTGATATCGGACATCCGCACCGGTTCCATTCCCCATGCGTGATCAATCAGGATCTCGGCATCGATGCCGAAGATCTTGTACAGATCTTCTTCATGGGTCTGGGAAAAGGCCGCGAGTTCTCCCATGGTGTTGATGCCGGTCTTGTTCAGACGGTGCGCTTTGCCGGGACCGATCTGCCAGAAATCTGTCAGCGGCGTATGGTCCCACAGGAGATATTTGTAGCTGTCTTCATTCAGCTCGGCAATGCGTACGCCGTCCTTGTCAGCTTTTGCCTTTTTGGCAACGATATCCATGGCGACTTTCGCAAGATACATATTCGTGCCGATGCCGGCAGTGGCAGTGATGCCTGTTTCCTTCAGGACAGCGCGGATCATGGTAATTGCCAGAAGATGCGCCGAGGAGATGCCTTTCTCAGCCGCTTCCTGTTCATACATATGCAGGTAGGGCGTCACATCGATAAAGCATTCATCAATGCTGTAGACGTGAATGTCCTCAGGCGCGCAGAAGCGCTGGTAGATGGAATAGATCTGCGCGGAGATGCGTTCATATTCCGCCATTCTCGGTACGGCAATGATAAAGTCCACGATGCAGCGGTGCTTCCACTCATATTCCCGGATTTTCTGTTTGGCTTCAAACAGACGGGGACGGGACGGCACACCGATTGCCTTCAGACTCGGGGATACCGCAAGAACGATTGTCTTGTCACTTCTGCTTTCATCCGCGACAAGCAGATTTGCCTTCAGGGGATCCAGCCCCCTGTATACACATTCCACGGAAGCGTAGTATGACTTGAGATCAATACATATGTAGATTCGTCTGTCTGTATCCGGTCTCATGTCATACCTCTTTCTATATCGAGTCTGCTTTGTCCTGGATCGTTTTCAGGAATTTTCTGTCAGGCGTGAAGGGTATATGAAAATCACTGCCTGCTTTCTGCATTTCGATGATCCTGATCATCAGGATATTCACATTGAGATTCATTGCGGAGGCAATGGCAACCATGTCATTGCCCTCCTGAATGGATTCATATAATTCGTTTTCGTCGATCAGAAGACTTGCGGCGAAAACATTGGCTTCATATTCCGTGTCATTCTGGATATTGAACAGTTCATATTCCAGAAGGAAACGGTCCCTGTCGAGAAGATCACGATGCAGGAGAATGTGACCGAGTTCATGGGCACATGTCATCCTCTGCATCTGTTCACTCATGTTCTGGTTGATGAAGATAAACGGTTCATCCAGAACAAGGGCACAGAAGCCTTTCTGACGCTTTGTGTGAATGTACTTTATATGGATATCAAGGAATGACGCGATACGGAAGGGATCACGTGTGCCGAATTGAGAAATCAGTTCATCCGCAAGATCAGAGATCTTCTTTCCGCTCATTTTCCTTCCTTCTTTTTCGCTTTGACATCCATGTAGGCTTCCTGCAGGGCACGCATGATTTCATCCATGTCCTCTTCTTCCATATCACCGCCGGCCCACAGCGCCCGCACATCCTCCACAAGATTCAGCGCCTGTTTCATGGCCGTGCTGCCGTACTGTTCATTGGCGCGCAGAACGAAATCCACATTCTCATCCAGAAGAACCGATTCATCAATGCACAGCGCATCCGCCAGCGCTTTGTATGTCTCACGCTTCTTCGGAAGACGCACACCCAGCTCATAATTCTGAATCGTTCTTCTGGAAATGCCTGAGCGTTCCGCAAGCTCATCCTGTGAATAGCCTCTGGCAATTCTCGCATTCCTGACTTTTTCCTGAAAGTTCATATATTCACCTCATGTTGCGCATGATGCGCAACATCTGTATGAATCGTACAATCATCTGAATGACCTGTCAATGGGGGTGTTAAAAATATTGGACAGCATTCCCCAAAGAAAATAAAAAATGCAGGTAAGTCATACCTGCATCAGGATCATCGTTACGGGGCTTCTTCCAAAATCGATTTACTTTGCCAGGGAGGTGGTTACGATGATTGATATTAATACAGTGATTGCAGTAATTACTCTTGTAATTACTGCTGTAGGCTTTGGCCTTCAGCTGGCATATTATATTTATACGAAAAAACGATCGCCCACTGTCTGACAAACATTAGCGATCATTTTCGTTAAATATTGGAGGACAACCGTCACTGGTGATCTGTTTACATTATAATATCGAATATTCGAAATGCAAGAGTTAAATACAGAAATCTGATTTTCTGAATCAGCTTATGCGATAGCGGCGGAATTTTGCGGAGTATCATATTCAACTGAGGTTATCAGATATCCGAAGTACCGAAAATAAAATACGAATAATCGTAATCTGTGATATAATGGCACTGCAGGTATATTCCTGCGCCAGGATCACCATTACGGTGGCGGTTGTCCTCTCCGATCCGGGGAGGTGGCGGCTCCCTCTAAAACGATTTATTTCGCCGGGGAGGTGAACGTCATGATTAGTATTGATACTGTACTGGCTGTAATTACGCTGGTAATCACTGCTGTAGGCTTTGGCCTTCAGCTTGCATCATATATTAATACGAAAAACGATCGCCCCACATCTTCCAAATTGTAGCGATCATTTTCGTTAAATATTGGAGGATAACCGTCACTGGTGATCCTTTTACATCTTTATGATAACACCGAATTTTCGAAAATCAAGTGCAGGACAACAAATCTGTTTTTGAATCGGTTTATGCGATGGTAACACATTTGCGCAGTGTATCATGTATGATAAAAGCAGTGAGGTTCAATTGTTATGAAATTAATCAGTCAGAAAATGAGAGAGCTGGCTCCCGAGCTGGATCCGTTAAGAATCGGAACAGGCTGGAAGTCGGAAGATCTTTCCAAACCGCAGGTATTTATTGAAAGCACCTTCGGTGACAGCCATCCCGGAAGCGGACATCTGGACAGACTTGTGAACAGAGTCAATGAGGGAATCCGTGATGCCGGCGGAAAAGGCGCAAGATATTTTACGACGGATATGTGCGACGGTGAAAGCCAGGGCACAGATGGCATCAATTATTCTCTTGCCTCAAGAGAAATGATTGCCAATATGATTGAGATCCAGGCAAATGCGACACCGTTTGACGCGGGTGTGTATCTTGCCAGCTGTGACAAGGGTATGCCCGGCAATCTGATCGGTCTTGCC
>ONSK01000116.1 GCA_900320455.1 uncultured Erysipelotrichaceae bacterium
GATCCTGCTTTCCGGTTCCGCAGGCATCTTTCCTTCCGGCCAGAGATAAATTCTTTCCGGCGCGTCTTTTCTGACATGCAGAGCGTCCGTCATGGCCGCGAATGCCCGGATGTCTTTTTCCAGCGCTTCATCGCTGAGACCTGCCCGCTTTGCGAGGATGACTTTCCGGTACGCGCGGTATGTATTGAACAGATCATCCGTGTCATATGCCGGGCTGTCATTGCACAGCTCATTCATCTTTCTGTCATATTCCTGAAACAGTTCTTCTATTTTCTGATCCATATATATATATATTTCTCCTCACTGTCAATCATACGGTAAAAGAGTTCTGTTTTACCATGAAGTGATCCATACGGTTTTCTTCGTTCTGATTTCATGGAAAAGAAAAAACCGGTTTCCCGGTTCAGATCAGTCTGATCACGATGCAGTGGTTGTCTTCCGCCGCATTGATCAGCACTTTCAGTGTTTTGTACGCGTAATCGCTGAGACAGATCTTTGCCAGATTCAGATGATCGATCTCAATGACCGTTTCCGTTTCAACTTCAGAAAGCAGATCCGCCAGCGCATCGAGGTTTCTTCCGAAATATTCAGGAAAGCAGAAGATCTCATCCATGTACGCGGCCATGGACTCTTTGTCTTTGATTCTGTCCGCATCCAGTCTGATTGTATCTGTCATTTCCCGTCTCCATAGAGCAGTTCAAATGTTTCGTAGTGATCTTCGGTATACCAGATATCCCAGTCTGCCGAATACACGATGCGCTTTGCGCCTCTGCTCTTCTTTGTGATGGTATCAATATCACACTCGTAGTAGGTATTGCCTTTCGGCAGATGTCCTTCATTATTTCCGAAACGGTCGCCGCCGATGCACATGCCTTCAATGGTCCGGTTCAATGCGCCGCTGGACCAGCCGTGCTTTCTCGCTTCTTTCTTGGTCATGTAGTTGTCCGGCAGATGATGGTATGTCCATAGATACAGGGCAACTTCATCTTTCGTATCATAGATGCCGTCTTCGCTGATCACAGCTTCCGCCGTCGGCTCCGGTGTCGGTTCCGGTGTCGGCGTGATTTCCGGCGTTGGCGTCGTTGTCGGTGCTGGTGTCGCGGACGGTGCCGGTGTGACCTCAGCCGTCGGCGTTGGTGTCGGCGCGGGTGCAGGCTTCTTTCTGCATCCATAACCCGTCAGCAGACTCAATGACAATGCCGCGGCCAGCAGTTTCTTCCACTGTTTCATATATGCAATTCCTCTTTCAGCTGTTCAGATACTCATAAACGGCAGCTGATATGGATATTATATCATCAATGACATGATTGGCACTGACGCCGTCACTCATGATGACAATGATATAATCTTTCTTTTCTCCGTAGACGATCGCCGCGTCATTCTGGATGGAATTCAGCTCTCCGGTCTTGTTGGCACAGGCGATTCCTTCCGGGAGTTCCTGCGGGATCTTGTATCTGAAATGCTGGTTCTTCATGTAATCAAGCACTGTCGCAGAACAGTTCCTTGATACATACGTTCCGGCATAGATGGAATACAGCACTCTGCCCACGCTTTCCGCGCTTGTCAGATTGCGCTTTTTGGAAGAACCTCCGGTAATGATCTGTCTGCCGGTATCCGGATAGCCCAGGGAATTCGCGAATTCCGTTACACTGCGGTATCCTGTCTTGTAGGAACCTTTTCCGATTGCTGTTTCCAGTGCCACCCAGGCATCATTGTCTGACAGACTGATCATCTTCTGAAGATATTTTTCTGTCTTTTCGGTTGCCTGGATTTCGCCTGCCTCCACTGCCTGGAAGTATCTGCCGGCTGTAAACAGCTTGATCAGCGACGCGCTGCGCATCTGGTGGCTGTTGAGATTGAGTTCCTCACTGGTCTTCAGATCCTTGATCCAGATTCCCCATTCTCCGCCATACGACGCAGTCATTTCCGCAAGGACCGGCTCCAGTCCGCTGAGAGGCACCGGTGTCGGAGTCGGCTCAGGTGTTGGTTCCGGTGTCGCTTCAACCGGCGCGGGAGTTGCCTCCGGCACGGTTTCTATTTCATAATTATCCGCTTAGTCGATTGCTATGCCCATTCCTGCCGCCGCGATCAGCGTTATCAGGAAGATTCTGACTTTTCTTTTTAAATGCCGCTTTTTCATGATCCAACAGTGCTCCACGGATTGCCTGGATCCGGATCAGTGGGATCCCAGCCGCGGTTTTCACTGTTGACATCAATCGTCAGAGGCACTGGCTTTCCAAGAGGTCCCGGATCGTTCGCATCATCATACAGTTCCACTGTCGTACCGACAGGGCAGTTGTCAAAAATCCACTTGGCATCTCTGACGCATAATCTGATGCATCCGAGCGAAGCTGACGTGCC
>ONSK01000078.1 GCA_900320455.1 uncultured Erysipelotrichaceae bacterium
GCTGACGTATTGATCGTTCTTGGAACGTCTCTTGTCGTCTATCCGGCAGCCGGTCTGATCCGCTATTTCGCCGGAAAACATCTGGTGCTGATCAACCGTTCGGTTACAGCCTATGACTCATCCGCCGACCTGCTGATCCAGGACAGCTTCGCAAACGTATTCCCTTATCTCAAGGTCTGATCTTCAGAAGAATACGCCGCTGATAAAGATCTCAAGACCGATCGCGATCAGGATAATACCGCCGAACACCGATGCTTTGCCGGCAAGCTTCATACCGAATACCCTGCCAAGCATCAGACCCGCAAGGCAGATGAAGAATGTTTCAATACCGATGATGGCAGATGCCGCAAATGCGGACAGCGCGTCATAGGAGGCAATCGTAAAGCCGACGGAGAGAGCGTCAATTGAAGTTGCGACACCCTGCACAAGCAGCGCGCTGAAGTCAGCTGCTTTGCTGGTTTCCTCTTCTCCTTCATGACGGCTTTCCCTGATCATGCCGATACCGATATACAGCAGCAGAATCAGAGCGATCCACGGGATCGCTTTTTCAAATGCGGAAAACATGGTGGCAATCGTATGCACGCACAGCCACCCGGCAAGCGGCATCAGAAACTGAAAGCCCGCAAACACCCCGGCAATCATTGCCATTCTTCCCTTTCCCATATCCGGCTCGTTCATTCCGTTGGCCAGTGAAACGGAGAAAGCATCCATGGCAAGGCCGATTCCGAGAGCGGCACTGTTCACAAAAAAAATAAAGTTCCAATTCATACACATACCCTGTTATGGCAAAAGCCGATATTCATTGTACACAGAATCAGGATTCACTTCCAGTATTCCATGCTTTACAAAGAACAGGAAACTGAAAATTTTTTCAAGTTTCCGTGTTTATTTAGTGTCTTTTCCTTTAAAATATGAAATAATACAATGGTACACCTTAAGGAGACACATACTATGACACAGAACAGATTACCAGAATTCAATGACCCGAATGCGAAGTCCAGGAGAAAGTTCCATAACACTTTCAACGGCTACGTAATTGAGGTGCTCTACGGCGCCAGAGATGCTGAAGGCAAGCCGGTTGCCCCGAAAGACGGCGAGAATGACGGACACGGTCGTTGGTATGGAATTGAGACAGAAGGAAACTACACAATGTTTTCCTGGCAGAAGCCGGCAGATGAAGGCGGCGAAACAGAATACGGCACAGAATACAAAGATGACGCGCTTTCTGTCATGAAAGAGAATATTCTTGAAAAGCTCCAGCTGACACGTGAAGCTGAGGAAATCGGCAGAAACTATGAAGGCGAAGACGGTGAGGAAAGACTCGCGGCAATCCTTGAAAAATGGAACGCGATGAAGAACTGGGAAACACCGAAGGAAGCTGAATATCTTGCACGCTACGAAAGAGCGAAGACCAAATTCCTCGACAGAATCAGCGATGTCCGTGAGAACCGCAAATACAAGGAAGAGATCATCGAACGCGCCAAGGCGCTCGCTGATTCCACAAACTGGAGAGAGATTCAGAATGAATTCGATTACCTCCGTGAAGAACTCGGAATGATCGGTTCCGCCGGTGAAGACACCGACAGCAGAATCCGCCATGAATTCCACAAGCTCCAGGATGAATTCCGTGACAGAAGAAAGGCTTACTACAATAACCTTGACAGCCTCAGAGCTGAAGCCAAGGACAAGAAGGAAGCACTGATCGGCGAAGCTGAAAAGCTTGTCAAAAATGTCACCAACTGGAAGAACGCCGGCAAGCAGATGAACGAACTGTTCAACAGATGGAAGGAAGCCGGACATGCGGAGCGTGAGATTGACGATGCTCTCTGGGAGAGATTCAATTCCCTCCGCAAGGAATTCAATGCCGGAAGACAGGCATTCTTCGATGAGAGAAATGCAGGATTCCGCAAGAGCGTGGAAGCCAAGACAGCCCTGATCGAAAAGGCAAAGGAAATCGCAGCGCAGAAAGTCTTCTCCAAGGAGAATACAGATGCGATGAAGAAGCTCGACCTCGACTGGAAGGCAGCCGGATATTCCGGAAAAGATGACAATGACCGCCTGTGGGATGAATTCACAGCAGCCAAGAATGTTTTCTGGGACGGCAAGCATGAAGAAGCAGTCAAGCGTTTCAAGGATGCGGCTGAAAGAAAGCAGGCAGACGCAGACAAGCTGAAGAAGGAAATCGAAGATCTCGAATTCAAGATCACGATTACACCGAAGCCTGAAATGAAGCGTGAAATCGAGCGTGATACAGACGCAAAGAAAAAGCAGCTCGAAGCTGTTGAAAAAGACATTGCTGATCTGAAAAAGAAGATCGAAGGCTGAAAAATGAAGACCGCGGCTTGTTCCGTGGTCTTTTCTTCAAATACAGGATAACAGGAGGAAATGAATATGTCCGCAATCAGTGATACCGTCAGAAAGATGTTTTCCGAAGGAGACGCAAAACGTGACGCAGGTCTCGAAATTCCGGAAGACATCGTCCGCTTTACAGACATCCCCTACGGCGATGACGCGAAGTGGCAGATCCTTGATATTTACCGTCCGAAAGAAGCTGAAGGAAAGCTTCCGGTCATCATCAGCGTCCACGGCGGCGGCTGGGTCTATGGCGACAAAGAAGTCTACCGATTCTACTGCATGTCACTGGCGCAGCGCGGATTCGCAGTCGTGAATTTCACCTACCGCCTGGCGCCGGAGCACAAGTTCCCTGCCCCGCTTGAAGATACCAACAGCGTCTGCCGGTTTGTGATGGAACACCAGGATGAATACGGCCTTGATACGGATCATATCTTCGCTGTCGGTGATTCAGCCGGTGCCCATATCCTGTCACTGTATGCGGCCATTCTGACCAATGCAGAATACGCATCAGAATACAGTTTCAAAACACCGGCAGGATTCCGTCTGAAGGCAATCGCTCTCAACTGCGGCGCCTTCATCATTGATACTTCGAAAAACGATCTGACGACGCAGCTGATGAATGATTTCCTGCCCGAAGGCGGCAGTGAAAAGGAAATCCGCATGGTCAGCGGCGCAAATCATATCCGTGAAGGATATCCGCCTGTCTTCCTGATGACAAGCACCGGCGACTTCCTGAAGGAACAGCCGCAGCTGGTCGTTCCGGTTCTGATCAGAAATGATATCCCGTTTGTTCTGCATTATTACGGAACGAAGGAAAACAGCCTGCCGCATGTATTCCACTGCAATATGCGCCTGACGGAAGCGAAGCTCTGCAATGATGAGGAATGTGCCTTCTTCAGAAGCTATATCGAAAAAAACTGAGGATTGTTTCCTCAGTTTTCTTTTGCGGCTTTGTCTACTTCTGTTTCGAAGAATTCCTTCGCTTCATCAAAGGACATGCCCAGAGCGATCGAAAGCTCATCAAACAGGTACTTCTCTGCTTTCTGCAGATATTCATCATCAATGGATGCCAGCTTTTTATGCTGTTCCATACGGGCTCTGTTTCTTCCGTAGGAAGTCTTGATGATACAGATCAGATCATAGATGTCGTCACCTTTCAGAAGCGTCGCATACTGGCTCTTCATATTGGCCGTCTTGTTTGCGAGGGTTCCGATTTCCGGTGCCTTTCTGATCAGCTCTTCGATTTCTTCTCTGGTGATCAGATTACGCAGATGCCCTCCCTTATTGGAAACAGGCACCTGCATTTTCACAGATCCATCCTGTTTTCCGTAAGGGACAAGAATATAGCACTGCTCCCCTGTAAAGTCACTTCTCTGCTTTCCAATGATTTTGCATACGTCACGGCGGTACACTACAATATCGTTAATTTTATACATGGCCCACCTCACTATCACAAAAAATTATAGCACTTTTCCTCTGTTTATGCCAGTGAGGCCGGATTCGGCACATGTTCAGATAATCTGCAGTAAGACAAATTTCAGGTATTCCGTCTGCGGAATATACGGTACAACCGGGTGATCAGGCGCAGCACCTTTTTCCTCGACAATGCGGATTCCGACACCTGCATCCGCCGCTGCATCACACAGCATTCTGCGGAATTCCTCCTTCGGCATAAAGTGCGAGCAGGAACATGTCGCAAGATATCCGCCCCTTGGAAGCAGGCGCATTGCCATGGCATTGATCTGCCTGTAGCCAGCCCTTGCGGAGCGGAATGTTTTTGATGACTTGGTGAATGCCGGCGGATCGAGCACGATGAAATCAAAGAACGCATGTTCTTCCTTCAGCTGGGGAAGAACCTCAAAGACATCCCCCTGCCTCAGTTTCAGGGTGATTCCGTTGCGTTCCGCATTCATCCGTGCCATCTCCAGTGCGCGCTCAGAGATATCCATGGCAGTGACCGATAAAGCACCGCCTGCCGCAGCGTTCATCGCGAAGCTGCCGGTGTGCGTGCAGCAGTCCAGGACCGTCTTTCCTGCAGCGATGCGTCTGACTGCCATTCTGTTGTATTTCTGATCGAGAAAGAAGCCTGTCTTCTGACCGTTTTCAATATCTACTTCATATTTCAGACCGTTTTCCGTGATTTCAAATACGGTCTCTTCCGGATGATCTTCTCCATACCATCCCTTGTACAGCTCAAGACCTTCCTTCAGACGAAGTTCCCCTTCATTGCGCTCATAGATGCCGCGGAGTTCCGGGATTTCACTGCGCAGTGCGCTGTAGATAATATCCTTGCGCTGTTCCATGCCGTAGGAGGCAATCTCGCTGACAAGGATATCGCCGTATCTGTCAACGGTCACTCCCGGCAGACCATCCGCTTCCCCGTGGATGATGCGGCATGCCGCAATATCATCCCGCATTATTTCACGGCGGTATGAAACGGCATATTTCACTTTTCTTGCGAAGAATGCGTCATCGTATTTCTCATTGGCGTTATTGCCGAGAAGACGGATGCGGATTCTGGATTCCGCGCTGAAGATACCGGTGCCGAGGTACTGGCCTTTCTGACCGAACACATCGATCAGGCAACCATTCTCAATCGTTCCGTCTGTTTCGGTAATCTCATCTTCATAGATCCAGGGATGACCCTGTTTTACTGTATATTCCTGTTTCTTTGTAATCTTTACAGATGGAAACTGTCTGCTCTGCTTCATATCGTATCTCCTGTTCTACCTTCTTGTCATTTTCACACCGCAGTGCGGACAGCGTTCTCTTTCAAAACTCACCTCAAAACCGCATACACTGCATGAGCACTGGGGCAGATACAGAAAACCGGTCAGTGAGGAAGCATCTTCTTTTGTCTTATGGATCCAGTGCGGCATGGCATCCATGATCGCTTCATAAGCTGAATCATTCTTGCCGATCCGGATACCGCCTTTGGCGTTGTTCTTTTCATTCATGGGTCAAATATACCACTCCCCGGGGAAAAATGCGATACGCATCAGAGACGGAGTTCTTCCAGAATCTCGGCAAGTTCCTCTTCATCCAGCACATCATTGTTTTCTTTCTCTTCCATACAAAAACTCCCTTCCCGGTTATTCTATTGCCGGTCTGGGAGTTTACTGTTCATTGCAGTGCACAGTCATTCAGGATCATCATAATTCAGTTTCTGAATCCGGAAGTGAGCAATCTGAGAGACGACCTTGCGGATCCACGCGCTGACGTTCATGCTTTCTTCCAGCAGGATCATCTTTTCCTCTCTGGTCAGATGCTCGCTGATCGCGTCGATCTGTTCCGGTGTGATCTCTTTTCCGAATGTACGGATGACCTGAATCACAAGAGCGCTCTTCGGATGCTTGCCGGAGATCTCTCTGGATTTGACGGTCTTGATCTTGATCTTCTGAGTGCCGATGACATAGTCCTTTGCCATGCCGTCGCTGACGTATGTCCAGACTGTCTTCGGACGCTTTCCGATTCCCAGCTCATATAGAGCGGTATATCCGTACGGCGCGATGCTCCAGCCGTTCTTGCGGGCAATGGCATAAGCGACCTGGGGAATCAGAGGATCGCAGTCTTCCTCGAGAAGCGTGATCTTCATCGGAATGTCATACACTCCCTGCATCACCCTGCGGATCTTGCCGCTTTCAGCGATTCTGGACAGTGCCTTGTTTACAGAATCCGGATCATTCAGATAGGAAAAATCAGCTGCCGTAAATGCCGATCCCGGCTTCATCACGGCAATTGCCTCTTCCAGTTTTTTCTGAATGACTATTCTTTCTGCCATCTGTTGTCCCTCTCGTCAGAAATATTATATATTTTTCCCGACTTTTAGTAAACAGATGGAGGAATTATGCAACTTTTTCCCTGAGCAGAGTGTCTTTTTCCTCCACCGGGATCAGCTTCATGTTTTCAGAATCAAACCAGTACATTCTGCCGGAGAGGAACTGTCCTTCCACCATCCTGCTCAGACTGTAGTTCTTATGAAAATCACAGAGTGTCTGCGGACTGCTGATCCGTTCGGGATCCACCAGCATAAATTCCACCGTGGAGGATGGCACCGCATAGCATCCTTTGGGATACATTGCAGCGATCTCTTTCCGGATTTGCGGATAGAGGATCGCCGATGCTCCATACAGCATTCCGGTATTTGACACGACGCACATGCCTGAGAATTCCCCGTCCATCACAACCGGACCGAACATTCCAGGAAACAGCGATTCGGCATTATCGATTGCCGCTTCAAACAGTTCATCATCGCTCATTCCCATTTTCCTGCGCAGATCATGATTGATCATGACGCTGGAAAAAGCATCGTTCTCCCTGCTTACGATAAAGTGGCAGGTGATCATGATATCCCCGATCAGCCGGTATGGATATGTCTCCGTCAGCTTCCTGTTTTTCTCAAAGCTGCTCATCCGCACAAACAGCTTGTCATGGATCTCCTTCAGATCCGTCGAGTGCGGCAGTTCGAGTTCAGGCACTTTCGTCGTCACTTCAGAGACAATGCCGCGGGCTATTTCTTCCAGGCTCTCTCCTTTCAGGTATTCTTCATACCAGCCGTCAAGATTGCTCAGACACCCCTGTGAATAGTCACCGCTCCTTTTCAGATAGGCTCCCTGATAGCTGCCGTCGATCTTGGAGAAGTAATGCGGCGCAATCGTGCAGTCCGCATACTCCGGCGGCAGAAACTTCTCAGCCATCGCAAGAATCACGTCATAAAACTCTTTATTGTTCATCGCTTCATATCTCCTTCTACAGAAGATATAGGCGTGAATCTTTCAGATTATTATTTTTTCCCGGAGAAAAGATGAATTCTGATTTCTTCCGAGCCGTCGCCGTAATCGGCCTTCAGCCTGTACCAGGAACCGTCTCTGACCAGCGTGATGCTTTCACCGGCATCATATGTCGTCTCTTTCAGCAGATCTGTTTCCTGATAGGCGCTGACGGTCAGCGTTCCTTCGCTTCTTGGCACATACAGAGCAAGCTGCACCGCTTCATCATCCGTGTAGATGTAGTATTCCTCCAGCGCCGTATTGTACTCGCATGTGTAATACGGGCTGTTCTGAAGCTTCATATGGGCACCGTTGCGGATCACGGACAGAATGCCGAGAGCCGCGATGATCAGCAGCACGCCGACACGGAAGATCACGTTTTCGGTGATTTTCTTCAGGGTCAGCCAGCCGGCTGCTTCTTCCAGCTTTTCCATCTTTCCGTAGAAGGTTCTGTCGTATGCCTGCTTTCTTGCCTGCTCGCTGAAGGGTTTGCCGCACTGGTGGCAGTAATTCGCGTGGATCGTATTCTCACATCCGCATTCAGGACATTTCATCATATTCCTGTCACCTCCTCAGTACGTGCTGACGGTCTCGATTCTGCCGTCTTTCATATTCTTTTTCAGCAGGACACTTCCGGTGCGGGCATATCCCTGGCGCCAGCCGACGCTGGCTGAGGAATCTTCGTGCATGTAATCGATTCTGACCCAGAGATCATCACCTGCCGCGGTCACCTCGCTGATGGATGCCGTGTTTCCTGCCCGTGCGTATTCCGCGCTGCTCATCACCATCGTCATCGCTCCGCTTACAGAATCCTTCAGATAGATATCGCCGTTTCTTACGGTGAAGTTCTTCATCGCCTCAAACTGGAATACGTCTTCCGCTTCCGCCTGGCTGCGGCACTGGACTGTGCCGTCTTCAAGAATCGTGAAATCCGCTTCCACGAGTTCATTCTGGCCGGCTTCCGTATGCAGGGTGCCGTTTGCGTCGAGCCGGTATACCCTGCCTCCTTCATACATGCCGCCGCCCGCGGATGCTGTTCCGCAGGAGAAATACACATCCTGGTTCCTGAAGTGCATCGCGGCAATCATTCCGCTGTTTCCGCCGGCATCCGCATCCGCCAGTTTTCTGATATTGGTTCCGTCTCTGTCCATTCCCATCAGGGTAACGGTACTGCCGGAAACAGTGCTGTAATATACGGTATTGCCGTGATATGCCAGCCATCTGCCGGCTGGTGCGGCTGTCATTGTTCTGTCGATTTCCGTATCAATCACATTGATGCCGCTGCCGTCAGAGAATGAGTAATAGAGATATCTGCCTCTGTCATCCGTTCCCTGGATCAGACCTTCGCCGAATGATCTTGAATATGCGCCGTTCAGCTCAATGCAGGAAAGATAATACTTTCCGTCTTCTTCCAGCTCACAGAAATAGATCCTGCCTCCGAGCAATGCGCTTTTCCCGTAGCCTGATGCCGAGAACAGGATTTCCTCCTGACCGTTGTTCCGGCATACATACAGATTCTCATGATCCGGTGTTCTGCTGAAATCACCCATCGATCCTGTGGAGGAATAGCTTCCGCTGTCGTATTTCCAGTAAAGCGGTCCGCGGCTGCTCATCAGCACGTCGCCGCTGAAGGCTCCTGAAGCCCGTATAACGCCGTTTTCATCCTCAGACGGTATCTCATTCATTGAAACAGGAGTTTCCGCGTAGGAGACTCTTCTGACGTTTCCTGCGCCGCTGACAGCGGATGCGACTGCCGAGGATACCACCGTCACAGTGACAAGCATGCCGTACAGATGTGACATGAGCCAGCCCTTCAGCGTCTCAAATACCGTCTCTTCCGCTTTGGATTTCAGTTCATCTTTTGTATGGGATTTCAGATAGTCAAGAAACAGATGTTCTTCCGGAACAGGCTGCCTGCCGCAATGCACACATACAGATGCCTCAGGCGTATTTTCCGTTCCGCAGTATTCACAGTAAATATGTTTTTCCATAAGCAACCCCGCTGTATTCATTTTATCGTCTGCATGTAAAAAAACACAGGATAATTCACTCCTGTGTCTTCGTATCGCCGATAATCAAATAGAGAATCCGGTACAGCTCCTTCGCGTCTTCTGCGCTGAGGGGAACGCATCCGCCGATCTTTCCGGGAATCGGGGCAGCGTCATCTCTCAGGGCTGTGCCTTTCTCTGTCAGGGTTATGATGACGCTTCTCTCATCTTCCAGACTTCTGCTTCTGAGCAGAAGACCGGCAGCTTCCATCTTTTTCAGAAGCGGTGTCAGCGTCCCGCTGTCAAGGCACAGACGCCGGCAGATTTCCGTCACTGAGATTTCATCTGTTTCCCAGAGAACAAGCATCACGAGATATTGTGTATACGTCAGCCCGAGTTCTTTCAGATACGGCGTATATGCGCCGGTGATCTTGCGGGCTGCCGCGTAGAGAGGAAAGCAGAGCTGATGATCCAGCTTCAGCGCTTCAGGTGTTTCGTGTTTTCTCACAGCAGAGCCTTTACAGCCTCTTCCACCTTTTTCATATCAATTGTCGGTTCAAAACGGGCTGTAACGTTGCCTTCCCTGTCCACAAGGAACTTTGTGAAGTTCCACTTGATGGAAGGATTTGTCTTGTAATCCTTGTCAAGCTTCTTCAGCATTGCGGACATCATCATTGCCTTGGGGCCTTTTCCGAAGCTTTCAAAGCCCTTCTGGCTCTTCAGATATGTATACAGCGGGAGTTCATTCTCGCCGTTGACATCTGACTTCTTGTACTGCGGGAACTGTGTATTGTACTTCAGTGTGCAGAATTCATGGATTCCTTCATCATCTTCCGGTGTCTGTCCGGCAAACTGGTTGCAGGGAACATCGATGATTTCCAGACCCTTGTCATGGTACTTCTCATACATTTCTTCCAGGTCCTTGTAATGCGGTGTGAATCCGCATCCTGTCGCAGTGTTGACAATCAGCATGACCTTTCCTTCGAATTCTTTCAGGGAAACATCACCATTCCTGGGTGTCGGAAGTGAATAATCATAGATACTCATACGATTGATCTCCTTTACATTTATTACAATTATATTTTATACAATATATTTTCGATGTCAAATAAAAGACATGCACCGGGCATGTCATTTTACGTTTTTCAGAAGAATTTCACTGTTTCTGAACTCTTTTTCACCGGTGATCTCACGGATGACTTCAAGACCTGCCGGGAAGCGGACTTCCTCATCCTCTCTTGTGACATCGATCGATACGATCGCCTGATCATCCCAGAACGGATACACATCAAGATCGAAATATTGTCTGTCATAGACAATGCAGTATCTTGTCTTGTGCAGCACCGGCATATTGGGATCAGCTGTTTCGAGAAGCCGCAGGTATTCATCTTCACTCAGACGCCTCTCCGTTTCAAGACGTCTTGTTTTCGAGATTCTCTTCTTGACGGTTTCCGTCATGATGTAGCTGCCGTTTTCACCGCGCTGTCTGATGCGCACCGTCTCATCCTCGGTCAGTTTCAGATACGTCTGAATGATATCCACCTTTCGGCAAGCCGGCATCTGTTGAAGAAGGCTGATATCCGGTTTTTTCACCAGGTATTTCTTTTCGATTTCCACACGTTCCTGTTCACCCAGGAACATGATGATCTCATTGACCAGGCGCTTGATTTTTTCCTCAAAGCCGGTGGAGTTGTCAATGATCTTCAGATACGGATGACCTGTCCAGGCTCTGATCAGACGGTTGTCGAGATCTCTTGCCTCTTCCGGAGTTTCATAGCGGGCGGCGTTGTTCTCGCTGCTGTAGAACTTCTCAGCGCCGTTGGCGGCTGTCACAAGGTGGAATACCGCGTCATATCTGTCCCTGGCCTGCACAAGCGTAAGACCCACGCTGACAGCTGCTTCACGGAATTCCTCCTCCGTCATATATGCCTTGTTATCCATGAATCCCCTGTCGCATACGATCAGGATCTTTTCCTTCGGCATGGTGCGGGCTGCCTGTTCAAAGAGTTCTTCCTTTGTCAGCTGAAGCTTTACCTGGCATTTCTGGTAATCCAGATTCGTTCCTGTCGTCCAGGGGCATACACCGCCGCTGATCAGCTCTGTCGCTGTCTCGGGGACAAACAGAACAGTCCAGCCGCGCTTTTCCATCTGGTTCTGGATCCAGCTCATGCCGGTTGTCTTGCCGGCGCAGGGACCTCCTGTAATTACGATCTTTCTGATTTCCATAGATGCCTCCGTTCACTCTTCCCGCAGGATCCGCTCCAGCGGTCTCCCCTTTGCGAGTTCATCAATCATTTTGTCGAGTATTCTGATATCCCTGTACAGGGGGTCATCGATTTCTTCAATTCGAATGCCGCAGATTTTTCCGGTGATCCTGCTGCGCAGCGGATTCATTGCCGGGGCAGACTTAAAGAAATCACCGTATGTCATCTCTTCCGGAACAGTGTCGATCGTCTTCTGATCATACCCTGTCAGCCAGCGGATGCAGGCATCTGTTTCCTCTTTTGTGCGGCCTTTTCTGACTGCTTTGTTTACAAGCAGCGGATAGACCTTCATGAATTTCATTTCCTCAATCTTATTTGCCGGCATATTTCACTCCTGCATCATTCTATCATTGTGCATCCGTTAAGAAAAGGGACTGAACGATGTCAGTCCCTGATTCTCAGGATGGGATTTTACTTGGCGCGCAGTGCGTACCAGGCAATTCCTTCGTCTAACCAGCCGAAGCCGATCAGAGTATCATGTTCTGTTTTATCTGTCGTGTAGTTGTGGTTGCAGGAGAACTCGTTCGGGTTGTATTCACGATAAACCGGAACTGTCTTCGCGTCATCGTTGTACCAGCCGATGCCCTCGTCATTCCATCCGGCTGCTACCAGAGCGTCTCTCTCTGCAGCATCCAGTGTGTAATGATGTTCTCCGCCGTTCTTATTGTAGAGTCTGTATACAGGTGTCTCAGACTCTTTCGGAGCGATCCAGCCGATGCCTTCATATGTCCAGCCGACAACGATCAGAGCATCTCTTTCAGCTGCCTTTGCAGTGTAGAAGTGCTCGCCGCTGTTCGGGTTGTACATACGGTACATCGTGACTTCAGTCTCATTTGCCTTCTCAACGAATGTGACCTTGATGTCCATATCCTTTGTGACTGTGACATCGAAGGATCCGGAGGAAGCGTCAACAGCTTCGCCGTTGACTGTGACGACAGCGTCATAGCCTTCCTTCGGCTCAACAGTGATAGTGACTTTTTCACCTTCTTTTGCAGTTTCTGCAGAAGAGGAAGCAGATCCGCCTTCACCGGCATTGAGAATGATTCTGTATTCCGGAATTGCAGTGAATTCAACAACGACGGATGTATCACCTTCAACAGTGAATTCAACTTTGCCGTCCTTGACTTCTGTCTCTGCGCCGTTGACGAGAACCTTGACAACATTGCCTTCAGCAGGTGTGACTGTCAGGCTGAATGTTTTGCCCTTCAGTACTCTGCCTTCAGCCGGATCAACAGTTCCTTTGCCTGTTGTATTGACTGTGATATCGCAGTAAGGAATAACCTTGACTGTTGCCATAGCAATTGTTGTGTAGTCAACGCCTTTTTCCATGTCATCCACGGAGATTGCATTTGTGCCTGCGTCAGGAATGACAGGATACTTGTTATCTTTGCTAAGCAGAACTGCATAGACTGTCAGTTCTTCAGCCTTTTCATCTTCACCGATTGTGAGAACACCGTCAGAGATCGATGTGCCGAGAGATGTAGCTCCGTCAACCTGCCAGTACAGTGTGGAACCGTTATACGGCTTCAGTAATTCGTTGTAGGCCTTGAATGTGACATCTGTGCCGGCTTCAGCTTCTGTTTCCGCAGGATCCAGCATCAGAGCTTCCATGACCTTCTCATCGAAGACATTGGCTTCGTTGGATGCATAGTCATATACAGCACACTGCATTGTCTCTGTGATATCGTTGTTATCGCCGATCGGAACTTCAAATGTAACAGTTTCAGGAATTGTTCCATCATACGGCACAACTTCCGTCGCTGTCTGTGTGAAGATGTACGGATTGCCCTCTTCATCAGTTTGAGCTGTATTCAGGAATACGATACCGGCGAGATTCTGGTTGTCTTTTGCCTCAACAACGAGCTTGTATCCGCCTTCACCGTCTTCAACAACTTCTCTGCTGATGATTTCAGGGGCTGTGTCGTCAACAGTGAACTCTGTAGCAAGGTATGCGCCATATCCAAGAGCATCATCATTGATCATCTTTTTGATGTCTGAAGCTGTAATCTTTCCATCTACATTGTAATATTCAGGGATTGCAACAATACCGAAAGTAAATGTATCGCCCTCTTCAACTCCCAGTCCGCCGGCTGTCTTTCCGACATCGCCGAACTTTTCTTCCAGCGAGCCAAAGTAATAGAGACCGTCTTCACCGTATTCCAGCCATGTTCCGTATTTTTCATGATAGAACGGAGCACTGACATCATATTCAGGCTCACCTACCCAGATTACTTCTCCGTCAGAATCCAATGCAAATGCCGCAATAGCAGCCGCATTTCTGATCAGACGGACTTCATAGCCAAGCGGTGATTTACTGTTGACTGCCATGCGTTCATACAGAGGAGTAGGATATGCCTCTCCGTCAGTAACAGCATAGTCGAGATCTACCGGGTTAATCGTGCTCAGATAGCCGTCAACGATCGGTACATTTGCGTAGTACTCAACAAATTCACTTTCATTTGCCAGAGCTGACATCACGTAGGAATCATAAGTATATGGAGTATCAATGATTTCGATACGGCCGTATAAATCCTCTACATAATTACCTTTTTCATACATGCTCGAATCAGACCAGTCACCATAGAAAGCAAGAACAGGAATGCTCTGCTCGACATCATCTATGACACCTTCTGCATCATTTGAAACCGGTTTGATGTATGTATAGCCTTCGATGTATCCGCCATTTTCAGCGTAAAACAGATTAGATTCGTCAGCATGAACATTTGCACTGACAGTTACTTTCACACTGCCATGAGCAGGAACTGTAATTGTTTCTGTCTCCTGACCGTCAACAGCATACTTGACATCGCTTGACAGCGGTTCTGTAAAATCAGCCATCCAGAGTCTGTAAGTACCTGATTTGAAATCGTGCATGAAGATGTACTGCGTAAAGAATTCACTATCCAGCATATAGGAGGCCGGAGTATCCTTCATATTGTTGACAGTGAAAGAATATTCATATTCACCCTTCTTTTCAGGATCAGCTCCGAGTTCAACCTTGACTTTGCCGTCAGCCGCGCTTCTTGTCGCGCTTTCATCCATCAGGATGTAAGACTTCGCACTGACTGCATCGCCAACATTCGCAAGACCTGCGCCTTGTTTCAGAACACTGAAATATGCCGGAATCAGTCCTCCATTATCATCTTCGTAATAATCTTCAATCTGCGGAACAGCGGTACCCATCAGCAGGCTCTGCGTCAGAGCTCTGACTGTGATACCTTCCTGTTCAGCGAGTCCATTTTCCTTAATGTACTGTGCAACAAGAGCGCTCATACCAGCAATCTGCGGAGCAGCCATGGAAGTACCGGACATATTCTCATATGCCTTGCCGCCTGCTTCAAGACCGTTGACAGAGTAGATGTTTCCGCCCGGAGCTGTAATTTCCGGCTTCAGTTCCAAAGAACCCGGAACACCCCAGGAGCTGAAATCACTCATTGTCGGAGGTACATTTGTACCCTCTTCAACCTTTACGCCGTCACCGACTGTA
>ONSK01000084.1 GCA_900320455.1 uncultured Erysipelotrichaceae bacterium
ACCGATCGGATTGAAAGGATTGCTGACGGGAGGCATTCTGTTCAGTGCGCTTGCCGCTGTGATGGACGTTTCCATGAGCATCTCTTCATCTCTGGAGAAAGTCTTCAGGGCAAATCCGCAGCTCAGCAGAAAAGAACTGTTTCACTTTTGAATCATGCAAGCAAGTACTGAAAGGTCACGATTAAAAGAGGTACTGTTCAGCACCTTTGCGGTGTCAGTAAGTACCTCTTTTGATCTTATAAGCTTCGTATTTCTTTCTGATCAGCATGACTGCAAAGACCACGTACAGTACAGCGATGATCCCCGCAACAATACTTTTGTACACGACGGCAATTTCGATAATGACATAGAGCAGACCGCCGTATACCGCTGCCAGTACACCGAGCAGAAATACTCTTAACGGCAATGGCACGCGTCTGCTCTGAACGGCTTCCATTGAGCCTTCAAGCAGCAATTCAAACAGAATTTCAAAGACAAGATCCAGCATAGTATATATCAGAGAACTGCGGCATTCTTCAGCTTCGCGATGATTTCATCCAGCTGCGCAGGAGTCAGATTCTTGACACCTGCGGCATTGCGGTGACCGCCGCCGTTATATTCTGCGGCAATTTCATTCACTGCAGCGTATTTGGAACGGAGTGATCCGTCAAATACGGTTCTGCCGTCCCGTTCTGTTTCCGTAAAGATTGCCCATACCTGGATCTCACGGATATGGCCGAGCTGGTCGATGTAATTGCGTGCTTCGGATGCCGGCATGTGATGCGCATCAAGATCTTCTTTGTGAAGAACGAGAATCGCAGCTTTATCATCTATGATTTCCGCGGCTGAGCGCACATATGTTTCAAAGCGGAATTCTTCCAGTGAGGAATCAAAGAGCTCGCGGTTGATTTCCGGAATATTGATGCCTTTCTGGGTAAGGACTGCCGCTGCCTGCAGCGTAGCCGCGGTTGTATTGGACGTGCGGAAGCACAATGTGTCTGTCAGAAGACCGGAATACAGATATTTCGCTGTTTTTTCGGACAGTACAAGATCTGTTTCCGAAGAGAACCAATCCGTCAGAATCTGGCAGGTCGCTGCAGCTTCCGGATATACAAAGCGTGCATCACCATACGGATCATGATCAGGATGATGATCGATCTTGATGATTTCCTTAGCCATAAGCGCGCGTCTGTCATCGATTCTCTCTGTATTTGCGGTATCCAGAACGATTGCAAGACTGTTTCTGATCATTTCATCATCTGCTGTATCAGATGCAGGCCAGCTTCCCTGCGTGCAGATGCCTGTGCCCAGGGCAAGGACCTGTTTGCCCGGAAAGTTTTCTTCGATCCAGTTTTTAAGACCGAACTGCGATCCCTGAGCATCACAGTCCGGTCTTTCGTGTCTGTATAGTGTAATGATCTGATTATCTGCAATCTTCTGTGTCAGATCATGCCAGTTCATTAAAGACCCAGCAGTCTGACTGTGTCACGCGCGATAACGAGTTCTTCGTTTGTCGGGATGACATAGACAGCAATCTTTGAATCCGGTTTGGAGATCAGGCATTCCTTGCCATGGATCTTTGCGTTCAGGTCGTAGTCGATGCTGAGGCCCATACCCTTTTCGAGACCCTTCAGGATTCTTTCACGTGTCATAGCGTCATTTTCACCAAGACCAGCAGTGAATACCATCGCGTCAACATCACCAAGCTGCATGTAGTAGCCGCCGACAACGTTGACAACACGGTTCTGATACAGGTTGACTGTCAGGATCGCACGCTCATTGCCTGCGTCAACAGCAGCCTGGATGTCTCTTGCGTCAGAGCTGATGCCGGATACACCGAGCATACCGGAACGCTTGTTGAGGAATGTGTCCATCTCATCAGGTGTGCATTCCAGCTTCTTCATCATGTAGAAGACGACTGTCGGGTCGATATCACCGGAACGTGTTCCCATCATGATACCGCCGAGCGGTGTCAGACCCATGGAAGTATTGATGACCTTGCCGCCTCTGATTGCGGAAATGGATGCGCCGTTTCCAAGGTGGCATGTGATCATGTTGAGATCCTCGACAGGCTTGCCCATCAGTTCAGCAGCACGTCTGTTGACATACCAGTGGGATGTGCCGTGTGCGCCGTATCTGCGGATCTTGAACTGTGTATACCAGTCATACGGTACCGGGAAAAGATAGCTCTCAGGTCCCATTGTCTGATGGAATGCTGTATCGAATACGAATACGTGTCCGATGTGCGGCAGAGCTGCTTTGAATGCCTTGTAGCAGACAAGATGTGCCGGGTTGTGCAGCGGAGCGAGTTCGCACAGCTCATCAACCTTTTCAACGACATCATCATCGACTACGACAGACTCGCTGAAGTAAGCGCCGCCCTGGACGATACGGTGACCAGCACCCTTGATTTCTTCCAGGCTTTCAACAATGCCGAGTTCTGTCAGACTCTTCAGAAGAATATCAACAGCTGCCTTGTGATCCGGAAGCGGAAGTTCTGTGACTTTCTTTTCTCCGTTGTACTTGATGGTGAATACACCCATCTTCTGTCCGATACGCTCAGCCTGTCCGCTTGTCAGAACAGTTTCACTGGGCATGTCAAACAGCTGGAACTTTAAAGATGAAGATCCAGAATTGACTGAAATAACCTTACTCATAGTTTCCTCCTTAATCGGTTTCGGTATTTATCAGCTCATCCACGAGTGAAGATATTTCAGCATCTCCCTTTTCGCGGATTTTCTCATATATTTTAATGCGTTTTCTGTAAGATTCATACAGGTGAAGCTTCGATTCATACGAATCCAGCTCTTTTCTGCACGTTTTAACCGCATCATAGACAGCACTGCGGCTGATATTCTCTGCTTCGGAAATCTCCTGCAGAGAATTGTCATCGCTGTAATAGGCTTCGCAGATGCGCTGCTGGCGCTCTGTCAGCAGTTCCCCGTAGAAGGCAAATAGTGAATCGTAGTAGATTTTATCATTCATAGTCGAGACCTTCTGAAATGCTGTAGAGATAGCTTTCCAGATCAAACGGTCTGAGGTCTTCCGGATGCTCGCCGAGTCCGATGAACAGAACCGGCAGATGCAGCTTGTGCTTGATGGCAAGAACGATGCCGCCCTTCGCGGTGCCGTCCATCTTTGTCAGGATGATACCTGAAAGAGATGTGGAATCGGCGAAGACTTCCGCCTGGGAAAGTCCGTTCTGTCCGGTTGTTGCATCGAGGACAAGCCATGTGTTGTGCGGCGCGTTTTCAATCTCACGGCCGGACACACGGTTCATTTTCGAAAGCTCATTCATCAGATTGGATTTGTTCTGAAGACGGCCGGCGGTATCGCAGAGAAGAATATCGATACCGTGTTCCTTCGCGTAGCGGCATCCGTCGACGATGGCTGCGCTGGGATCGCCGTTCTCACGTCCCTTGATGCAGGGAACATTCAGGCGCTCTCCCCATTCCGCCAGCTGATCGATGGCGCCGGCACGGAATGTATCGGCTGCCGTAAGCGCAACCGTTTTGCCCTGTTTCAGATACATGTTTGCGAGTTTTGCGGCAGTGGTTGTCTTGCCGGAGCCATTGACGCCTTCCAGCAGGATGACTGTCGGACCGTTCTCGTTGTACACGATATCCGTATCTTCCACTTCCTCATAGATTTCCTTCATGATCTCAATCAAAAAGTTCATCGCCCAGTGGAATGTGAGTGACGGGAAGTCCTCGCACTTCTTCTTCAGTCTGTCGCAGATCTCATCAGCTGTTTCGATGCCGACATCGCTTTCCAGAAGGATGATCGTCAGCTGTTCCAGGAAGTCATCATCGACTCCCTTGAACTCGTATTTCATCTCATTCAGCTGATCACCAAATGTCTGCTTTGCTTTTTTGAAGCCGGAAAGATAAACGGCCTTATCTTCTTTTTTGGTAAACTTTTCTTTCAGTTTGCTTAAAAAGCTCATGCCTGTACCTCCGCAGCGGAAGGATCCGCCATTGTCATTGCCTCACTGAGTTCAACCTTCAGCATCTGTGATACGCCCTGATGCTGCATGGTGACACCGTAAAGCACATCTGTGTTCTGCATTGTTCCCGTACGGTGGGTGACTACAATAAACTGCGTTCTGTCTGTGTAGCGGTGCAGGTGATCCGCGAAACGCTCAACGTTTGCCGGATCGAGTGCCGCTTCAACCTCATCAAGAATGACCAGCGGTACCGGTTTGACCTTCAGAATGGCAAACAGTACGCAGAGAGCGATCAGACTCTTCTCGCCGCCTGAGAACAGCATGTTGTTCTGGACTGCCTTTCCCGGAGGCTGGGCATCGATATCAATGCCGGTATTCAGAATATCTGTCGGATCCTGCAGGATCAGTGTTGCCTTGCCGCCGCCGTAGAGATTTCTGAAGATATCATTGAAGGCAGCGTTGATCTGATCGAACATCTCTTTGAACTGCTTCTTCATGACGGTATCCATTTCATCAATGGCAGCCAGGATCTTGTCTCTGCTCTGGGTCAGTTCATCGATCTGCTGCTTCATCGTCTCATAGCGTTCGTTGACTTCGTTGTATTCCTCCGGCGCGTTCATGTTGATGTTGCCGAGGCGCTCGATTTCAGCACGAAGTGTCG
>ONSK01000039.1 GCA_900320455.1 uncultured Erysipelotrichaceae bacterium
AGAAGATTTCCTCCTTTGGAAACACATTCCACAAGTTTGCGGATCAGGATCGATGCAGGCTTGAAATATCTGTCTTCGCGGCAGTATCCCCAGTTCTCATTCATCGTCACGCATGCCTCCCAGCTGACCGGTTCTCCTTTCACATTGCGGATGCCATCGGGAGGAATGATCTGCTCGGGAGAAACAAAGTCACCGGAAGTGGGATCCGGATGTTCCTCAATCAGGGAACCGAAGCCTTCTCCGCTTGCCTCAAGACGGTTGTTGAGGATGATATCCGGCTGAAGGGAGCGGACCATTTCCGTGAGCCCTGTCCCCTTCCACGTTTCGCATCTCATATTGTCATAGGAATAATCTGTCCACAGGATGTCCACCGGTCCGTAGTTTTCACAGAGCTCGCGGATCTGTCCGTGCATGTATGCAAGATACCTTTCAAAATCATGCGGATATTCCTGCCATGAAGGATCATCTCTCTGGGGATGAATCCTGTCACCGTAGTGCGGATAGTCAGGATGGTGCCAGTCGATCAGAGAATAATACAATCCGGCCATCAGACCTTCTTCGTGAAAAGCATCAAGGAACTCCCGGACATAGTCCCTGTCCGCCTTGTAATCTGTCAGCTTTGAATCAAACATGCAGAAACCGTCATGATGCTTCGCTGTGAAGACAGCGTACTTCATGCCTGCTTCTTTTGCGTACCGGGCCCATGCGCGGGCATCAAATTCACGCGGATGAAACGCGTCAATATACTTCTGATACTGCGCGTCATTCAGTTTTTCAATGCTTTTTACCCACTCTCCCCTTGCCGGCACAGCATAGGCACCCCAGTGGATGAACATGCCGAAACGCGCGTCATTGAAGCGCTTCATGCGTCTGGTGTATTCACTGTCCATTGTCATATCCTCTTTCGGTCATATGGAAAAAGGAAGCCGTGCTTCCTTCCTGATCAGTTCCAGGGATTCTTCGGATCCGGATCTGTCGGATCCCATCCTCTGTTGGGACTGGATGTATTGATTTTGATTGCGGACGGCTTGCCGAGAGGACCTGGATTGGAGTCTTCATAGACAACGATCGAGGTTCCCTGCGGAACAAAGTCATAGATCCATTTGGCATCTCTTACACACAGACGTACACATCCGGCGGAAGCGTTGTCTCCCAGCTTGTTGTATTCGTCATATTTCAGAGAAGACGGATCGCCGTTCTTCTTGTACGGAACGGAGTGGAACAGGATATCCCTGTACTTGGAATTGCCCGCGAAACGTGTGCAGTACTGTCCGTAGACGCTGTGGATCAGCGCATGCCATCTCAGTTTCTGGCCGGTCACGAAGTTCTGCAGAGGCGTTCTGTGAGCGGAGATACCGCAGGAACATACCAGAGCCTTGTAAGCAGTTGTATATCTGCCGTCAGCGTCTTTGGCATAGATCGTGACGGTATTGGCAATGCGGTTGACCTTGATGAAGAACGGAGAATCGCCCCTGCCCAGGGAAGCGACCTTGACGGCAGGCTTGCCCTGCGCCAGTGCGTACCAGCCGATACCCTCATCATTCCAGCCGTAGGAAATCAGAGCGTTGTGTTCCTTGACGGATGGCGTGTAGTTATGGTTGTTCGCTCTTGCGTTCGGGTTGTATTCACGGTATACCGGCGCAGTCTGTTCATCATCGCTGTACCAGCCGATTCCCTCATCTGTCCAGCCGGCTTTGACAAGCGCGTCTCTCTCTTTGGCACGCACTGTGTAGTGGTGCTCGCCTCCGAATTTGTTATACAGTCTGTAAACCGGCGTATGGGATTTGGACGGTGCTGTCCAGCCGATGCCTTCAAAGATCCATCCGGCAGCGACCAGTGTGTCGCACTCCCCCTGGTTTGCGGTATAGAAATGCTCTCCGCTGTTCTTGTTGTAAAGACGGAACATATCTACCGGTGTTGCGGCGATTTTCTTGACAACATTCACCTGGCAGGAAGCGGATTTGCCGTCAATCGTATTCTTGACGGTGATCACTGCGGAGCCTTCCTTGACAGCTGTCAC
>ONSK01000110.1 GCA_900320455.1 uncultured Erysipelotrichaceae bacterium
TCATACGGAGCAGTAAGAATCCCATGATAATCAGGGCAATCGAAATCGGCAGAAAGAAACGGGCAGGCCCGGTGTTTCGCAAAATCCGTGCAAGTTTGTTTTCCATTATCTCCTCCAAGCTAAGCTTTTAAGAACAGGAAGTTCCCCCTCACTTGACCGTGTTCATAAGCAAATGTACATTTTCAGTTTAGTATTGATTCATGAAGAACGCAAACTGAAAAACAGCAGAAATTTGCTGTTTGTATGAAATCAGTATTCTTTGCGTGCAATGACCTTTTCGGAAACTGCCATGGAAATTGCCAGAATGGCAAGCACGATGATACACAGGATTCCGGCAAGAACTGCAGGATTGATGTTCTGAATGAAGTCTCTGACAGGTCCAGGATCAATACCGAGCATATTCATGATACCGCCGAGTCCCAGCACTGCTAGAAGCAGGATACCGTATACAAGGAACTGCATTGTCTTGCCTTTTTCACTGTCAAACGCAACGCGGATCGGGATCATCAGGGAACTGACTAGCAGTATCATCAGTAAAGATGCTCCGAAGGCAGGCATGATATCAGCCGGATTGCCCTGTTTGTAAATAATGATGCATGCGGAGGCAATACTTCCGATCAGGGCGAACAGTATGCCGCTGCAGAAACAGAACAGATATTTCTCTCTGACATATGTCTTTCTTTCAAACGGAAGGGTGAACAGGAAGCTGTATCCGTGTTCGAATTCATCATAGCCGAAGGTGCCCGTGGCAGTCATGGATGCGACCACCGCAAGATAGAAGATCACGGTTGTCGGTTCAAAAGACAGTGACATGGCAACGCCGCAGAACATGATCATCAGAAGCACTCTTGCCTGTGACTTCATCAACATGCAGTCTTTTACAAATAATCCTTTCATATGTTTTCACCCCTGATCATCAACATGATCAGTTCATCGATACCGCTCTTTTCAATGACGGTATCGGGATAGTTTTCAATATAGTAAGATCTCTGATCTGTCAGACAGCTGTATCCCCAGGATTCCTTCTTTTTCTTTAAAAGATATGTCTTATCCATATTCAGATATGTTTTCTCATCAGCCTTGATGATGGCATATTCTGAAAGCAGTCTGTCGGTATCTTCATGCAGGATGATCTTTCCGTCATGGATCATGTAGAAATCATCGCACAGTGTTTCCAGATCAGAAGAAATGTGGGAACTGATCAGAATCGCACGTTCCGGCTTTTCTTCCATATAATCTCTCAGCATGGTCAGCACTTCATCTCTTGCGATGACGTCCAGTCCTGCCGTCGGTTCATCGAGGATCAGGAAGTCGGCGTTATGTGTTATGGCGCAGATCATCTTGAGCTTTGCCTTCATGCCTGTGGAAAGATCCCTGATCTTCTTTGTCTCATCCAGGGAAAACTGTCTGCACAGCTGTGTGAATTTTACTTCATCAAATTCCGGATAAAACTGTTTCAGGATCTTCTTTACGTCACCGATGGAAAGATATGCCGAGAATCCGCTTTCGGAAAGAACGGTTCCGATCTTTCTGCGGTCTTCTTCTGTCAGTTCTGATAATTGTTTTCCAAACAGTTCGATGGTTCCCTTCTGCGGGAATATCAGCTGCAGCACTGTCTTGAACAGTGTGCTCTTGCCGGCACCGTTCTGTCCGATCAGCCCGGTGATACTGCCGGGCTTTACTTCCAGTGAACAGTTCAGTTCAAAGCCTGTATACTGTTTCACCAGATCTCTGATTATGAGCATTATTCATCCTCCAGAATCAGCGCAAGCAGTTCACGCAGTTCTTCATCGCTCATGCCGTAAGATCTGCCTTTCTGCACAGCTGATTCAAATTCCTTTTCAATCTCTCTTCTCTGCTGTTCCGCCATCAGTTCTGTGTTGGCGGCAGTCACATAGGTTCCTTTTCCGTGTACTGTTGCGGTAAAGCCGTCTTCCTCCAGACAGTCATAGGCCTTCTTGACTGTCAGTGCGCTGATCCTGAGCTCTTTGGACAGCACTCTTACGGAAGGCAGGGCATCGCCTGCTTTCAGCTCACCGGAAACAATCATCTTTTTGATGTTCTCCATGATCTGTTCATAGATCGGAACCATGGAAGAAGTATTAATAATCATATGCATATGGAATTCCTCAGACGATTCGCGCTATCGTCATAAACAGTATATAACAGTGTTTATCTGTTGTAAACTGTTATATGCTGTTTATTAAAAACACATCCGGAGTGTATAATTATGTTCTCCGGTATCGATACAGCGGAAGATTTCAATGAGCCTGTCTTTGTCATCGCGGAAGACGCAAGTCCCGCGCATGCTGTGCACAAGGCAATGAAGACCATGGCGGAAATCAAAAAGCTCCCTCAGAGAGAAGAGAGAACAATGCCTGAGATGCTGAAATACCTCGGCTGGTGCAGCTGGGATGCCTTCTATCAGAAGGTCAATGCAAAGGGACTGGAAGAAAAGGCAGAGGAGCTGCGTGATAAGAACATTCCGGTGAAATGGTTCCTGATCGATGACGGATGGCTGGACGTGGAAGGCAAGAAACTGAAAGCCCTGGAGCCAGACAAAAACAAATTCCCGGAAGGCTTCCTTCCTGTTACGGAACGCATCAGAAACATGGGTTCCGTGGAATACTTCGGGGTATGGCACGCGGTATGCGGATACTGGGAAGGACTGACGGATGACAACACTGCCGGATGCGATGAATTCCTGTACCGGACAAAAGATGGCAATCTGTATCCCAGTCCGATTAACGGTGAAGGGTTCTACCGGAAATGGTATAAATATCTGAAGAAGGAAGGCATCAGTTTTGTCAAAGTGGATGGACAGAGCACTGTCGCAAATTTCTTCAAGGACAATATTCCGGCATCGCAGGCTGCCGAAGGCATCGCGAATGCCATTGAGAATGCCGCAGAACTGATGGACCGCAATGTCATCAACTGCATGGGCATGGCAATGGAAACCATCACTGCGAGAAAGCTGACAGGCGTATCCCGCAACTCCGATGACTTCGTTCCTTCCAGAGGACCGGCAGGATTCAAAGAACATCTCCTGCAGAACGCGTACAACTCCCTGTATCACAATGATATCTATACATGTGACTGGGATATGTTCTGGACAGCCCAGGAAGATGCTTCCCAGCACGCGCTTCTCAGAGCCGCAAGCGGGGGACCTGTCTACTTCAGCGACCGTGTCGGTGAAACCAATCCTGAGGCAATCAGACCGCTGATTTACAAGGATGGAAAACTATTGATGCTGGAACGTTCCCTGATGCCGGCAGACGACTGTGTATTCACGGATCCGCTAAAAGAAGGCATCCTGAAAATGCATAACTATGGCTATACGGGAAAGCGTATCACCGGTGCCATGGCACTTTTCAACATGACGGAAGAGGAACAGACATTCCATGCATCCGTAGAGGATATTCCCGAACTGGATCGATCTAGGGAATATGTGATTTATGACTGGCACAGTCAGACAATTCTGAACGAATGCACGGGAACGATGAAGCCGGGAGAGTATGGATGGTATCTCTTCGCGCCGAAGGGAAAGCACATGGCATCCTTCGGAAGAAGTGACAAATACGCAGGCTTTACGGCAGTGGATGACTGGCAGGAATATGATGATCATGACGCCATCACCATTCATGAAGCCGGACCTGTATGCTGGTATTCAGAACATGCGGTAAAAAGTGCGGAAATCGCAGGAAAAGACGTCACCTCTTTACTGAAAGAAGAAAACGGTCTGTATCTTCTGAATCTGGAAGAGACAGGCAGTCAGATAGAAATCACAGTCAGGTGGTAAAACTGATAGAAAGGGTGCTGCGTAAAGCACTCTTTTCTGTTGCGTGATTGACATCAAAAGGCTGCATCATTATACTGAAAATATATTCACTGAAAAACAATTCAGTAAAAGGTGGCGTATGTTTCTAAACAGAAGTAAAGAACTGCAGCTTCTCAGAGATCAGCTGAACAGTTCCGGTAAATCTGCTGTTCTGGTTTACGGAAAGAGAAGAATCGGAAAATCTTTTCTGATTGCGGAAGCTGCCAGATCATTTGACGGAATCGTAATCAATCATCTGTGCGCGCAGACGACTCTTCAGGGTAATATAGAACTTCTGTGCAGAAGTGTATGCGCAGGTCTGAATATGCCTGCGATGCACTTTGATACACTGATGGATCTTTTCTCTTTCATAGCGGGTCTGAACCGGAAAGTACTGATTATCCTGGATGAATACTCATATATGAAAGAGTCAGGAACAAAGCATGAGGTAGATTCCTACATGCAGTCTGTCATTGATCGTTTGCCTGGGCATGTCAAACTGATATTATGCGGCTCTTATATCACGGTTATGACGGAACTCCTTGAAGAAGGGAATCCTTTATTCGGCAGATTCACTGAGATTATTCATCTGGAAGCTTTTGACTATTTTGAATCAGCGGATTTTTATCCCGGGAATGAAATCAACAGGAAGATTTCCAATTACGCTGTTTTCGGAGGATCACCATATGTGCTGTCTCAGATCAATTCTTCAAAATCGCTGAAGGAGAATATCGTTCAGCTGATTCTGCGGGACACGGGAATTCTTCGTGTATATATCGAAAGCGTGATTCTCAAAGAGATTCAGAAAGCATATGATATCAGAATCTTTCAGGCAATCGGAAACGGAAAGAAAAGATATTCCGAACTCAATGATCATCTCTCCGGCAGTAACAACGGACTTCTGGATAAGCAGCTGAAGAATCTGATGAACATGGAAATGATTGAAAAAACATTCCCCATCAACAGGCCGGCAGACAAAAAGAAACAGTTTTATGAGATAAGGGACAATCTGGTCCGTTTCTACTTTACGTATCTATTCGGGAATGAATCGCTGATATTCAGACTGGGCGAGGAAGCTTTCTATGAATCGTATATCAGGCCAACACTGAACGAATTCATAAGCAGACGTTTTGAACAGATGGTTCTGCAGTATTTCAGGAGGCTGTCAGTAACCGGACAGATGACAGATATCCTCGATTTCGGAACATACTGGTATGACGATCCTGCGGCGCATAAGAACGGGGAATTTGACTGTGTACTGAAAAGACCGGACGGATACGACTTCGTTGAATGTAAATACTATACAAAGCCAATGTCAGAAAGAGAATGTGAAAAAGAAGAGCAGCAGCTCAAAGAAATGAAAGGTATCACATTCAGAAAGATCGGATTTGCATGTTCCGCCGGATTCAGTTTTACGTCAGACAGATATGATCTGATTGACGGAGAAGACCTGTTTGCGGAAAAGAACCGTTAACTGAATCTTAATTCACTGAAAAATAATTCAGTAAAAAGAGACTGCTTGTATTCAGTCTCTTTTCTGTATCTTGCGAAGATCCTGCATGATTCTTCTGACGGTATCATCCGTTTCCGCAAATACCGTGACATATCCCTGCAGCTGTCCCGCCTTGGCATGCAGTGACTTTGCCCTCTGATCCACAAAGATCCGGCATTCATATTTGGCATTGTTTGCCTCCTGGATCATATTCTGAGCAGGAGAGTTGCCGTCAAAGGCAATCAGGATCGAATTTCTCTGCTTGAAGATTTCAAAGGCAACGGATTTATACAGACCCATGACTGCGGATTCAATGGAAACACGTATGAATACATTCTGCTTTGATATTCTTGCGATATCTTCATCTGAAACAGCAGAAGGAACGAAGGCATAGATTTCAAATCTTCCTTTGTTCTGGGCAGTCAGATACCGTTCATAGGCACTCATGGAATGGCCGATGATGAAACAGACTTTATCAGGATCACAGGAATCCAGCAGTTTTCTGATCAGTGCTTTTCCTTCCGGATGCATTCTTGTGCGGTGTCTGTCACTGTTGAAGCTGCCGCCGGCAATGACAATTGGTGTCTTGTCTCTCGGCACTTCACGGATCATGTCTTTGAATACAGATGCCGTATCCTGTTTTGTATCGGAACTGAGGACGATCGGATCAGAGAGATCTGCCTGTTCAATTCTGTTTCTGTAGTATTCACTGACAGGAGTATCTTTAATCAGCTTCTTCAGTTTCTTCTCTTTCTCTTTGAATGCCTTCATGCTTGCCTGCAGGATTCTGTCTTCTGTTTCTTTCATCTGATGCATTTCGTCATAGGAAAGAGACAGAAGCTTTTCCAGGGATAATTGCTCATCCATGGAATCTGTTCCGTATAATGCGCCGCCGTCCGTTCCCTGCACGCATCTGATGTTCTCCTTCAGATACTGCTTTAACGGATGTCCCTGCAGGGAATTGAGATTGTTCAGACGGACGTTGGAAGTAATCTGGAATTCCAGGACGGTTCCTGTTTCCTGCAGGAGCTGAATCAGCTGCCTTCCTTTTTCACTTCTGAGGGATGCTGTATACAGGCCGTGTCCGATACGTACATGCGGCATCTTCTGTCCCGGCTTTAATGCGTCTTTGACTGCCAGCACACTGCTTGCGACATTGTCACGCAGACTGTCATTCTCACCGGCATGGATACGGATGACAAAGGAAGGCTCCTCTTCCGCAATCTCTGCCAGTTCTTTGAGAACCGGTGACAGTTCCCGGATATCATTGATCTCTTCACCGACGATGTCACTGCCTGCGACATAGGAATCTGAGGCAATTGCTCTGATGACTCTCAGGTTTTCACTGTAGTCCGCCGGTGTGATCCTGTCTCTGACAATCGTTAACGGAATTCTTCGCAATGCGGCCAGGAAGCGGAGAGTGACGCCTGTCTTCTCTGTAACGGCGGGCATGACTTCATGAATCTGGCGCAGAACGTCCGGCGCCGCATCCGGTTTGACGAGAGACGTATCCGAGATCTCAGCGTATGTTACACCCTGTGAAGCATAATTTCTTGCGATCCATAACAGCTTGTCCTGGAACAGTGTGTTGTTTCTGAATTCACTGCTTTGTCTGTCCTGTTCCATCTGTGAAAGGGCACTTACGATATCCTGATCTGTCAGATCATGGAATCTTTGAATATCATCGTATGTGTATTCCGCTCTGATGCCTTTGGTAAAGACATATCTGTACAGATATACTTTCTCCAGATTGGTAAAGACTGCCTGCCCGTCTTTCATAACTGCCAGGGAGCTGCGTATCTTTGCGATGTTATAGGCACTGTCTTTAATGTTTCCGAGGATCAGATCCGCGAAATTGATAAATGTATTGTCATTGATTCTCCGTTCCAGGTATTTGCCTGTAAGAGAGGAATTCTGATATTGTTTCTGCACTTCTTCTCTCTGTGCTTCCAGATATGTGATCTGTTTCTTTGTACATTTCAGATTCAGCTTCTTTATATAGTAATAAGGGTAGCGGATCTGATGATGAATCCCCAATGCGATCAGAATATCCGGTTTCAGATTGGCATTCATATGTGTATGCAGATCGGTATGGAACTTGTTCTCATTCAGGATATACGACTTGATGATTGTTTTCTCAATTCCCAGATGATAGTCCTTGGTCTGTGACATCAATGTCTTGGAAATGGCAGGAATGGATGCTTTCATTTCAATCGTTCCGTCCGGATAGATTGTTGCGCACTTGGTATTGCCCAGGCGGAAGATATAGACCGTACGGTTATAGGCATCGATATAGCACGGTACTGTTCCTTTGATGATCTTCAGTCCGTTTTCATCAAAGGAAAGCGGCAGAGAACATAGCTCTGCCAGATTCGTGATCAGATTGCCCGTACCATGGTTCGGGGTTCTCAATATATAGGACATCTCATCCTGTTCTTTGTACAGATCAACGATGATGTCCTTTTCTTTATCTAAATAAAACGTCTTGAAATATTTCATAGCACACCTGTTTTCTGATGATGATACAGGGA
>ONSK01000288.1 GCA_900320455.1 uncultured Erysipelotrichaceae bacterium
GTACGGAGGCTTAGCTCAGCTGGGAGAGCGCACCCTTCACAGGGGTGATGTCGCAGGTTCGAGTCCTGTAGCCTCCACTTTTTTTGTTCCTTCAAGCATGCACATGCATGAAATAGTTTGTCATGCATGCTTTCCGTCAGTTATAATCAAGACAGAAGAGCATTCGTGCATGAGTAGAGGAGATCATAATATGGCTACTGGTAAATTCGTTATCAAAGCTACAAAAACAGGTGTCAAATTCAATCTGAAGGCATCCAACGGCGAAATCATTCTTTCATCACAGGTCTACAAGGCAGAATCCTACTGCCGCAACGGCATCGCTTCCGTTGTCAAGAACGCACCGGCTGCGGCGATTGAAGACCAGACATTGGAAGGCTTCGCCAGGCAGAAGTGTCCGAAGTTTGAAATCTACACCGACAAGGCAGGGGAATCACGTTTCCGCCTCAAGGCAGTCAATGGTCAGATTATCGGCGTCAGCGAAGGATACAAGTCGCTGAAAACATGCCAGAACGGCATCGCTTCCGTTGTAAAGAACGCAGCTGAAGCACCGATTGTCAAAGAAGAAGAATAATTGAAAAAATCCCGGATTTTCCGGGATTTTACTTTGCGGCTTCAATGACCTGGGAAAGGAGCTTGACGGCGATGTCTTCTGTCTTATGCTCTTTGTCATTGAGCGGGTTGAGCTCGACGACGTCATAGGAGACGAGATCATTGATATGGGAAGCAACGATGCCGTTGATTTCGAATGCCTCATCACGGCTGATGCCGCAGCATTCCGGAACCGTGACACCTGGCGCGTCCTGGGGGTCGATGACATCCAGGTCAAAGCTGACATGGACACCTTCCGTACCATTCAGACAGATTTCAAACGCTTCCTTCATGACGGTTTCAATGCCGCGCTCATGCACTTCATCCGTTGAGAAGACTCTGACACCTGCGTCCTTCAGGTTCTCTCTTTCTTCTCTGTCGATGGATCTTGCGCCGACGACGCAGATGTTCGCGGGGGATACGGTTTCACCTTCATGGAAAGTGCGCAGTTCTTCGCATTCATAGCCGGCAATGCATGCCAGCGGCAGTCCGTGGATATTGCCTGTTTCCGTTGTCCGGAATGTATTGAAATCCGTATGGGCATCGATCCACATGACACCGATCTTTTTCTTCAGTGCCTGGGAGGAGAGGGCGGAGGAAATCGCGTAGGTGTGATCACCGCCGGTGAGAATCGTGAAGTTTCCTTCCTTCTTGGATTCGAGCATTGTGTCATAGAGCACTTTGCTGTAGGCGCAGATTTCTTTTTCGTTTTTTCTCAGATCGTTTTTGTCTCTGCTTTTGGTGATCGGACCTTCCGGTCTGATGAGTTCGTAATCAATATCTGAAAGATGCGTACGGATCGTTTCCGGACCAAGAGAGGTACCGTCTCTTGATACACCGAGATCAGAGGCAGCGCCGATAACTTTAATATTCATAGAACAAAACCTTCTTCCTAAAACACGCGGGCTGAAGCCCACTCCTAACATCATACACTTTTTGGGAGGAATCCTGTATAATTCTTTTCGGTGGTAAGAACATGAAATTAAACGAATTATTTGAAAATACAGACAGCACTGTCGAAATCAAAGGCATCAAGACATCCTCCAGAGACGTGGAAGAAGGAGATCTGTTCGTATGCATCAAGGGCATCGGAACAGACCGTCATGACTTCGCTGACGACGCGATCGCAAAAGGCGCAGCTGCGCTTGTCGTATCCCGTGACATCGGAGAAAAGAGCGTTCCCGTCATCATGGTGGAAGACACAAACCGTGAGATGGCATACATCGCCCGGAAGTTCTACGGCTGTCCGGATGATGAGATGACCATGATCGGCGTTACCGGAACAGATGGAAAGACCAGCACATCCACGATCATCCAGACACTTCTGACGGATGAGAAATGCGGCTATATCGGAACGAATGGCGTTCTGTGCAGGGGATATGAGGCAGATACGCCGAATACCACGCCGGATGCTGACAAGCTGTATGCCTTCCTGCGTGAATTCAGAAACAGAGGCTGTGAATACACA
>ONSK01000082.1 GCA_900320455.1 uncultured Erysipelotrichaceae bacterium
CGACAGAGTCCACTATGCCATCACCAATCCCGGCGGAAAGTCACCCAACGTCGTGCAGGCTGAAGCCGAGGTCAACTACTTCGTCAGATCCACCACAAACAAAGGATGCCGCGAGCTGTATGAGCGCGTATGCAATCTGGCAAGAGGCGCCGCGATCATGACGGGTACCACCGTTGATATCGTCTTTGATGAAGGTCTCTCCAATACAGTTCCCAACTTTGTTCTGGAAGATCTCTATGATGCATGCTTCAGGGAAATCGGCGTTCCTTCTTATACAGAAGAAGAGCTTGCCTACGCGGCGGCCTTCAAAAAGGCAGGCGCTTCCTTCCAGCAGTCTGATATTGAAGCATATATAAAAGATAAGGAAAAGCTGAAACAGTGCATGCGTGAGGAACCGCTCTGCACATATTACGTTGAAAATGAACATTCCGATGTATGCGAAATGGGCAGCACGGATGTCGGCGATGTCAGCTGGGTCGTACCGACTGCCACGATCAACACCGCCTGCTGGAGCTGGGGCACCCCCGGCCATTCCTGGCAGCTGACAGCCCAGGGCAAATCCTCCATCGCGATGAAGGGAATGTATCTCGCGGCGGATATCATGGCGCTTGCGGCTGAGAAGATCTACGAGGATCACTCCATCATCCAGAAGGCATGGAATGAACTTAACAAGCGCACGCAGGAAGAAGCGTACCAGTGTCTGATTCCGAAGGACATCAAACCTCACGTCTGCGGGGAATAAACAAATATATAAAAAAGAAGAACGGCTGAAATGCCGTTCTTCCTGTTTTTGATTACTTTTTGACGATTTTCACTGCGCTTGTGATGAGGTTTCCGCCGATCTTCACACCGCGCTTTGCGGCATAGGCGCCGATGTAAGGGAACTTGTCCTCGCATCTGATCATCTTGGAAGCTTCCGGAATATCTCTTGTGAGATGGATCGCGTCAAATTCGCAGCGTGTTGTGCAGAGTCCGCAGCCGATGCATCTGTTCAGATCGACGACTGTGCGGCCGCAGCTGAGGCATCTGCCTGCTTCCTTTTTGATCTGCTCTTCACTCAGCGGCAGACGGCAGTCGGAGAAGGACTTTCTCGGATCTGCCTGGGTATGACCCGGAATCTGTCTGCCGGCATTGTCATAGCCGTGGATGACGACTTCATCCTTGTTGAGTTCCTTGAACTCTCTCAGATCTCTTGCGATTGTCAGAGACTGGCCCGGATGCACGGATCTGTGCATGGACTCGCATCCCTTCCTGCCATCGGCGATTGCGTCAATGGCGAACTTCGCGCCATGAGCGATGTCACCGCCGACGAAGATATCTTTTTCAGCCGTCTGGAATGTGATCGGATCATGTTTCACTGTTCCGTTCGGATTCAGTTCAACCTTTGTATCCTTTAACAGATCGCCCCAGACAGCGGACTGTCCGATTGCCTGCAGAACATTCTCACATGCGATTTCGATTGTCTCTTCCTCATCATATACAGGAGAGAATCTGTGATTTTCATCATAGACGGATGTGCACTTTTTGAAGACGATGCCTGTGACCTTTCCGTCCTTTGTGAGGATTTCCTTCGGTCCCCAGCCGTTGAGGACTGTGATGCCTTCCTCTTTTGCCTCAGCGACTTCATCCGCCGCTGCCGGCATTTCGTTCTCGCCTTCCAGGCAGAGCATTGTGACTTTGCCGGAAGTTGTGCGCAGAGCAGTTCTCGCGACGTCGACTGCGACGTTTCCGCCGCCGATGACAACCACATCGCCATTCAGCTTCAAAGTATTGTCCAGGCTGACTCTCTTCAGGAAGGAGACGCCGGATTCAACGCCTTCCGCGTCTTCACCCGGAACGCCTGCGGATCTGCCGCCCTGCAGACCGATGGCGAGGTAGAATGCCTTGTATCCCTGTTCTCTGAGTTCCGGAATCGTGATGTCTTTTCCGATCTCAACACCGCACTTGAATTCAACGCCCATTTCTTTCAGCACATCGATTTCCGCGTTGAGAACGTCTTTTTCCAGACGGAAGTTCGGAATACCCATTGTTAACATTCCGCCGGGTTTCTCTTCTTTTTCAAAGACGGTGACGTCATAGCCTCTTTCACGCAGATAGTAAGCTGCGCTCATGCCGGCAGGACCGGCACCGATGACTGCCATCTTGTAGTTTTCGCCCCACATCTTGCCTTCATCGTTTTCGCAGAGCGGGATGTATCTTGTTTCAGCGTTCAGTTCCTTGGCGGCAATGAACTTCTTGATTTCATCGATTGCGACAGGCGCGTCAACCATGCCTCTTGTGCAGGCGTCTTCGCATCTGCGGTTACAGATGGCGCCGCAGACTGCCGGGAACGGGTTGTCCTGCTTGATCAGCTTCAGGGCATCCATGTATCTGCCCTCTTTTGCCATCTTCACATAGCCCTGGACTGACAGGTGGGCAGGACACGCTGTCTTGCAGGGAGCTGTACCTGTCTCATAGCAGTTGATCTTTGCGTCTTCGCGGTAGTTCACATTCCACTTCTTCGCGCTCCAGTTCTTTGCGTCAGGAAGTTCGGATACAGGGTATTCGACTTCTCCCTTTGTTGTGCAGAGTTTCTGGCCGAGCTTTGCGGCACCGACCGGGCAGACTTCCACACACTTGCCGCAGGCGACGCACTTGACGGCGTCCACATGAGCGCGGTAAGCGGATCTGGACATGTTCGGTGTGTTGTAGAGCTGGGATGTTCTGATCGCGTTGCACACGCCAGGCGCGCAGTTACAGATACCGACGATCTTGTCTTCACCGTCAATGTTGGTGATCTGGTGCACGAAACCATGGCGCTCCGCTCTTTCGAAAATTTCCATTGCCTCTTCATATGTGATGTAGCGGCCCATGCCTCTGTCGACGCAGTATTCTGCCATGTCGCCGACGCCGACGCAGAATTCGCCGTTGATCTCACCGGAGCCCTCGCCTCTCATCTGCTGCTGCTTGCGGCATGTGCACTGGCCGACGGAATATTTGTCATACTTTGACAGCCAGTGGGACAGATGCTCAACAGAGACAGATGAGCTGGCGGATTCGATTGCCTTTTCCACCGGGATAACATGCATGCCAACACCGGCGCCTCCGGGAGGCACCATGTTGGTGACATTTTCCAGCGGCATCTGCGTCATCAGGTTGAAGAATGACGCGATTTCCGGATGTTCGGCAGTCAGCTCATCATTCATCATCATGAACTCGGCGGATCCAGGAACGAAAATCGGCACATTGTACTGCTTGTGGTGATCGGCATTTTCTCTGTTCATCTCAAGAACACCGATCCACAGCAGATGGTCGATCATCTTCTGGGTGTCTTCCACTGACATGTTGTTCATCTTTGCCAGTGTTTCCGTATCATAGCTGACACGTGTCTTTTTGAAGTTCAGAAGAAACTGTGCTTCTTCCTTGGTCAGAACGGCATTCAGTGCCCAGTACTCGGGATCATCCGTCTTCATTGTGTTTGTGTATTTCACAAGATAGCGGTCAGTGATCATTGTGCCGAGCTTCAGGATCAGCTTTTCCTTTTCCTTGTCCGCAGCGACATAGTCAGGAGCCTGTCTGAAGTCCCGTTCATTGACCATTCTGTTCAGCTGGTCTTTCATTGTCTGCAGTCCTCCTCAATGCGCTGATCAGAAGAATCTTCCGATCAGGTCTCTGGATGCGGCGCAGGTATCTTCCATATCGCCGAAGCTGATGATCTCGCCGGCATAATATGTGTTCTGTTTACCCTGCATCTCTTCCAGTCTGTCATACCATCCGGCAGCGTAGTCTTCCGGAGATACATGCGGGCAGTAGTATGCTTCCTGCTCATACAGTCTCTCCTTGACACGGAAGCCGCACAGTCTCATGTCATCGATCATGGCGTTGATCGTGTAGTTGTAATCAGCGTCCTTGGACCCCATGTGGTTTCTCAGGGCGTAGACGCAGCACGGGCAGTCAGCGCCGAGGTCTTCCCATCTGTGGTAGTAGACCATCGCGTGTCCGAGACGCTCCGGCGTCATGTTGTCGAAGATATAGCCGCTGATTGTCGGTCCTTCATTCTTCTCAAATGTTGCGATGAAGTCGACATATTTCTCATGGATGATCTTTCCGAAGAGTTCCTTTTCCTCTTCACGGGCATCCGCGTACTGGGCAAACCAGTCAAGCGGTGTTGTGACGATCAGCTTGTCGAATTCTTCCGTGCGCTCGCCTTCCGCATCTCTGATGGTGACCTTGATCTTTCCTTCTGTGCCTTCTGCCGGACGCTCTACCTTGACAACTTCGGTATTGAGCTTTGCCGGATTGATCAGTTTCTTATTGGCATTCTCATAGATGCTCTGGGTTCCCTCTTTCCATGTCCACAGTCTCATGTTTACGAACTCGATCGCTGTTGTCGTATCGAGATACTTCATGACATAGGCAGCCGGGATCTCATCGAAGTAGCCGTAGCCGAAGGAGGTGTACGGTCCGATCCAGATCTTCATGACGTCTTCCACACCATTCAGTTTGCAGAACTCGCTGAACGGCAGAGCCAGATCTTTCAGATTCGGGTTGACACCTTCAATTGGTAACAGCGCGTCATCCAGTCCCTTGGAGAGTCCGGAGTATTTGCCCTGGGCAATGCCTCTGTGACCATAGCAGTCATATCCCTTGTATTTTGTGTCCATGATTTCGACAAGCTTCTTCATCTGCTTCTTGAGTCTGAGCAGATCCTTTGTCTTCTGGATGGACGGATTCTTTTTCACGTCAAACGGATAGATTTCCTTACCGGAAGAATCACGGTACATACGGCGCATGTTCGGTCCGTCAAAATGGCCTGTGCCGCCGAATTTTTCCACTTCGTGAACAGCGTGGTATGTGATGGCACCCATGATGGCACCGGTCTCAAAGGATCTCTCCTCGCCGTTTACCATGATCTTCGGGGAATAGCTCTTTCCGCCTACCTTGTTCAGTTTCTCGTAGATCTGATAGTTTCTGTAGCCTTTGAACTGCAGGTACATCGCAGCAGAAATACCCGCAGGTCCGCCGCCGATGATGCAAACGCGATCGTTGATGTCAGTCATTGTATGATGGTTCCTGGTATATTCTTATTGACTCATCAAGCTGATGATCAGAAGGATATACCTTTTCCTTTCTATCGATCTTTGTGACCGCAATCGACTGCGGTTTTGCATATCATGTAGAATTGAAATGTGTGAATGTGGATTTGTATGATTCCATGTGGCTTTGACTACTTAAGAAA
>ONSK01000072.1 GCA_900320455.1 uncultured Erysipelotrichaceae bacterium
CCATTATGGAAAACCATGGCTGAAAGAAACATCAGCACATATCGACTAATAAAAGAATACGAAATTAGTGCAAGGACTATTAATAACCTAAAACATGATGTTTCTATCACCATGAACACTCTCTGCAAGTTATGCGAGATTCTTTCTTGCACACCAAATGATGTAGTTGAATTCACCAATGATTAACTACCCTGAATGCAAATAAATGAATGAGTAACCAATTTAGTGTTTTACACAATCAAATGTCATTATTAAAGCATTCATGATAATTCCAAAGATTAACAGAAGTACTTTATGAATCAGATGAATTTCAAAATCGTTTCATATTTTCCAAAACACAATGAAAAAGGAGCACTTCTCTTCATCAAGAAGAATTGCTCCTTTTTCCATAATATAGCGCTCTTCTCAGTATACAAACAGATCAATATCCATATCCTCAAAGCCATGATCTGTTAATACAGCCATGGAAGTAAAACCTGCTTTTCTGATCATTTCCAGTGACTCTTTGTAATAACAGTCAAGGTTTTCACGGTTATGACAGTCACTGTTTAACATGATCCTCGCTCCCCTCTCCTTCAGGTAACAGAGCAGGTTGTAATACGGATACGGTGTTCTTCTGGTGCCTCTGGCAATGGCGCCTGTGTTGACTTCAAAGATTCTCTCATTGCCGAGATCATCGATTGCGTCTGTCATGACCTTCACATATGCCGGATCATCAAAGCGGATATAGGATTCATCCTCATTGTATTTGGTAATCAGGTCAACGTGCCCAATGATATCGATTTCCGGCCACTGTTTCAAAGTGTGATAATACGCGCAGTAATCCTTTGCCAGCTGAACGAAATCATTGTGATACCAGTTTTCCAGATACTGTTCAAAGACTTCTTTTGAGTAATCTACCGCAAAGACTTCACCGTCTTTTTCAATGCAGTGCACAGAACCGATCATATAGTCATACGGTGATTTGTCTTCAATCCGGTAAAGAACATCTGTCTCTGTTCCCAGATAAATTTTGATCTGATCTTTGTACTTTGTTTTCAGTGCGTTGACTTCTTCGATATATTTCACCGTATCCTCAAGACTCATTGCGTAGTCATCATATTCCACATAGCCGTGTCCGCTGAATCCGAGGATATCAAAGTGTTTGCGGATGGCTGTCTGTACCATCTCTTCCAGAGTATCATTACCGTCGCAGTAAATGCTGTGTGTATGCAGGTTCTGTTTCATATCATCTTTTCCTTTGCCCATATTATATATGACAGTAACAGAAAAAAGCCGGCTGAACACCGGCTGTCATTAAGAAATCAGTCTTCCGCTTTCCGCAGCCACGGTCCTCTGCGGTAGAAGGAAATTGAGAGAATCGTTGCCGTGATCCAGCCGATCGGCCAGGAACACCAGATACCCGTGGATCCAAGCGATGTTTTGGAGAGCAGAATCGCAAGGCATACTCGCAGGATCAGATCGGTGAATGTCGCAATCATGAATTCATTCATGCGGCTTGCGCCTCTGAGAATGCCGTCCGCGACAAGCTTTGCGGAGATGACGATATAGAACGGAGATACGATGCGCAGGAATGTCATGCCTGTTTTCATCGCTTCTCCTGAGGGTTCATTCATAAATAACATCAACAGCTGCTTGCCGCCGAAGAGATACAGCGAGGAAAGCAGGATGGAAAGAATCCAGACCAGTTTCAGACCTGCCTTAAATCCTTCCGGAATACGCTTCATCTTGCCGGCGCCGATGTTCTGTGCGGCGTAGTTGGAAACACCATTGCCCAGTGTCGTAAACGATGTGATGACAAGATTGTTCAGCTTGATGGCTGCCGAATAGCCAGCAATGACACCGGGACCGAAACCGTTGATAACCCCCTGCAGGATGATGTTTCCGATGGAGATGAAGCTCTGCTGGAGGGTGCTTGGCACAGCGACCTTCAGGATTCTGCGGCAGATACTCCAGGAGAAAAGCGCATACGGTTCATCTGTATGAATCCCCTTCAGACGTTTCATCACAACTGTGACGGCAAGCACGCAGCTGACGCCCTGGCAGATGAATGTTGCCCATGCCACACCGGCAATTCCCATATGCAGTCCTGCCACAAACCAGATATCCATGAAGATATTTGTGACAGAAGAAACTGCCAGGAAATAAAACGGTGTCCGGGAATCACCCATGGCTGAGAAGATACCGGTCGAGATATTATAGAAGAACATGAACGGCAGTCCCCAGATATAGATGTCAAGATACAGCTTCGAATCGGAAAGAATCTCTGCCGGTGTCTGTATCATGCGTAGCAGTGTGCCGCAGGAAAGAATTCCTGTTAACATCAGTACAGCGCAAAGCACGCCGCTTCCGATCAATGCGGTGGATACCGCCTCTTTCAGCTTCGCGTATTCCTTCGCACCGAAGAATGTGGATACGATAACCGAACAGCCGATATTGCAGCCGAAGGCAAAGGCAATGAAGATCAATGTGATCTCATAGCTGTTTCCCACTGCCGCCAGGGCATTCTCACCGATGAACTTTCCTGCCACCAGGCTGTCCGCGATGTTATATAACTGCTGGAAGATGATGCTGCCGAACAGCGGCAGGCAGAACTGCCACAGCACCGTTTCCGCTTTTCCTTCTGTCAGATCTCTATTCATACCATTCTCTTTTCTCAAAACGGAATTCATTATACTTCCCCGTTCCCGCAATGTAAAATGTATCTTTCGTATACCATCCATGCAGAGTGTTATATATGAAACAACATGCATCAATCATTGCATGCATATTATTATGCATATTCATCCGTCAGGAATTTGTGGGATAATCAGAATGAACAGAAAGCGCAGGATACCACAATGAATATCACAAGAAGAATCAAAGCATCACTGCTGAGCATTCCCGTATTATTCTCACTGACCACACTGCAGGTTGCCGCGGCACCGGCATATGACGCCCCTGCCACGGAAGAAAATGCCCTTGCCCTTCTGAAGGAATATGATCCGGAAGGATATTACATCGTCCAGACAGGGATTGCCGCAGGAGAGTCAACACTTTCCTTCTGGCTCATGAGTCCGCAGAATCTCGCGCCGGCACTGGACACTGCTGTTCATGAAGAATTTCACGGCTATACCCACATAAAAACGGTATGTCGGGACGTTCCGGAAACAGATGGGTACAGATCGAAACGATTTATCTCGGAAAAGAAAAAGGAGATATCATCATTGATTACCAGTGGGCGGATGGCACAGCATACAAGACGGAAAACTTTACAAAGACAATCCCGGAGAATATGCGCACATTTCGCTATAATACCTACGTCGCGGAAAATGTGGATCCATCAGCCAACCAGGTTGGCATCTACGGTCTGATCAATGAGTATGCCGCATACCACTGGGGCTTCTATAATCAGCTTGCCCTGTATCCGTATTACAAGGCAAACAATGTATTCAGTGATTTCTTCAACAGCTGTATCAATGATTACCAGGCATATGAGGAATTCCGCTACTGGACGCTCGGTCTGCTCAATTATGAAAAGACACATGCTCCGGAACAGTACAAAGTTCATATGAACAACAAAGCCTGGTGTAAAGCTTACTATGAAATCACAATGCGCTTCAGGGCCGCAATTGATACATTCACAAAGCTGTGCAATGAAACAACGGTTAATGATGGACTTCCTATCCCAGACGTCTGGCGGATGAGAAAGAATCACGCGGCATCAATATGCTGGAAGCCGCAAGCAGCGATCCGGCACTCAAAGCCATTGAAGATATGATTTTCATCAACGGCGGCGCAGTCCCTCCGGAAGAAGCACCGGGTTCCATGTACAGACTGTATAATCCCAACAGCGGAGAACACTTCTATACCGCAGAAGTCGTAGAAAGAAATGCATTGATCATAGCCGGGTGGCGGTATGAAGGAGTCGGATGGACGGCACCGGAGAAGAGCAATACACCAGTATACAGACTGTACAACAAGAATGCAGGAGATCATCACTATACGACAGATGCGCATGAAAGAGAAGTGCTGATCAGTGTCGGATGGACAGATGAAAAGATTGGCTGGTACAGTGATGACAGTAAAGGAGTACCTCTTTACAGACAGTACAATCCGAATGCCAAAGCAGGAAGTCATAACTATACAACAGACAAGCATGAGAATGATACGCTTGTAAGTTTTGGATGGATCGAAGAAGGCATTGGATGGTACGGAATTAATGAATAAGCGTAAAGGAACGGCTGAGTGAACCGTTCCTTTTTAATTACAGATTGTTTTCCTTCACAAAGGCGTAGAAATCAAGTTCCTTCTGATGATCTTCGGCAGCGATCTTTCCAACCGGATGCGCCATGAAGATGAATTCCTCATTCCCATCCAGTCCGAATACTCTGTTGGAGATGGCTTCTTCGATAGAACCGATGGCACAGGAGCCAAGACCAAGTGCCGTGCAGGCAAGATAGATATTCTCGGAAATATAGCCGGCATCCACAAGTGCGATTCTGTGGGCGTAGATGCCATACCGCCACTCCGCTCTGTAAGCGACCATATCAAGGTAGAATACAACACCTGCCTTCGCTGCCCATGCCTGTTCATTCAATGATTCCGAGATGAACGGTTTCACGTCTTCCGCTTTATTCAGAAGCTCCAGGCTGTGGTTCTGCGGCAGATAGTGGTAATACCCTGCAGAGAGTCCCTGGACGTGCTGAACACAGAGGTACAGCTCAAATTCATGACGGGCACCGCCGCAGGGAACAGTTCTGAGTGTCGCGTAAGATTTTCCCCGGATGCCTTTGACACCCTGCGCGCACCAAAGAATAAAGGAAAGTTCCAGCAGGCTCATCCCCTCTTCCCGGTAGATACGGGAAGAAACACGGGTATTGATCACCTGCAGGAAGTCGTTGTTGATGTTCAGGTTCTCAAAGTCCTTCGGCAGTGTAATGATCACATCACTGACGGGATCCTTGAAAAGAGGCGGCTGTTTCACACCGGCATATTGATCTGTTGTGTAGTCCGGATCTTCTTCCGCATCCATATGCATGAACGCTCTTCCGGCTGCGATTCTCCGTTTGATTTCCGACTGGTCCATATTATTTCCTTTCCTGTATCTGTTTCATGACAAAGGTTCTGATGCAGTCCTGTGCCATCTTTTCATGTACCCCGCGGAACATATGCGTTCCGCCGGCAATCTCAATATACTGACAGTTTCTGTATGTTTCCGCTGCTCTTCTTGCGTATCTGACGTCGACGATTGTATCTTTCGTGCCGTGCAGAAGAAGCACCGGACCGCTGTAAGGTCTGATTTCTTCATAAGGATCCATTTCAATGACGTCTTTTACGTAAACAGCACCGAGCTTCATCGGTCCGCAGTCGATCTTATCGGGAATCTGTTTCGGATCAAAGCTGGCAAACATCATCTGCCCTTTCCGGGCATCATCGGGAATGCAGAAAGCCGGATACAGAAGAATCAGGGAAGAGATGGATTCTTTCAACTCTGCCGCCGCAAGCGCTGAAACAAAGCCTCCCTGGCTGCATCCCAGCAGATGGATGGATGCGGTGGATGGCAGATCTGAAACATAGCGTATCACTGCCTTGAGATCTTCTTTTTCCGTCAGCACGGACATGTCTTCTGTTCTGCCTTCGCTTCTGCCAAGCAGCCCGCCGCCGCAGAAATCATATGTATACGCAAGATATCCTTTCTCTGCGATCAGCTTCGCGTATGCTCTGCACATGGATGCATTCGCCATGAACCCATGACTCAGAATAAATGCCGGCTTTGGCTGATCCGTGATCGTTCCGTACACTGTTCCGCGTATCGCCAGACCATCACGCTTTGTTTCAAACCGTTTCATTCTTTGAGGTTTCCTTTCCGGATATGTTCCTGAATGATTTCATCTGTTACTTCAAAGAGTTTTTCTGAACCGAGCGCTGTCAGCTTCTGTCTGCCGTAGACGGTCTTTGACGTCACTTCGTGCTCTCGCCAGTCACCGCCGTCATTGGCATTGTTCAGAACCAGCGGCTGCAGGTTGTCCATCGCATGGGCAAACTTTGATTCTGGTGTTTCATATGCCTCGAATTCATCGAACAATGCGATCATTTCCGCTTTCTGATCTTCCGGAAGAATGGAATAGATTCTTTCCTTCGCGGCTTCTTCTCTTTCCTTCTGTGACTGCAGTGCCTCCGTATCATAGGCATAGGTATCACCGGCATCGATTTCCACAATATCATGGATCAGGCACATGATCATCACCTTTGCGATATCCACTTCCTCATTGGCATATTCTCTTAACAGGTATGCCATGATGCTCATATGCCAGGCATGCTCGGCATCATTCTCATTCCTGCCGTGTCCGGACAGATGGGTCTGGCGGAAGATGCTCTTTTCCTTGTCGATTTCCAGGGCAAATGCCAGCTGTTTTCTGATTCTTTCGTCCATATGCTTTTCTCTTTTCTGATTTCAATTATCGCATACAGAAAAACGGATCTGTGCTTATTGTTCAAGCACAAATCCGCATTTTTCAAGAATATCTGCAGCCATGTCCGCAAAATCCTCATTGGCTCCCCAGCTGAGGTTGAATAATCCCTGACCGCCGCCGTAGCCGATGACATCCGCGTTCTGCACCGGTCCGTCTTCGGAAAGAAGCACTGTCAGCGAGGCATAGCCGTCTGCCCGCATGTAGTATTTTTCAAAGATCAGCAGGATGACTGCCGAACCGTCAAAATACCGTTCTCTCTGTGTTACCAGTGTCGCGTTGATTCTTCTGATTTTTTCCGCGATCTCCGTCAGCTCCATCCGCTTGGATTCGCATGTATACTGATAAACCAGTGACATATGTTATAACCCGTACCAGGCAATGCCGTCTTCAACATATCCCTGCTCGAGATACTGTTTTCTCTTTGCCTCGGAAGAAGTGTATACATAACCGTATACATCGGCGGAAGGATCATGGAACATGTATACCGGCTTGCCCTTCGCAAGACATTCGCAGGTAACGCCTTCCGGGATCCAGCCGCGGTTGATCAGGCGTTCTGCTTCAGCAGGATCAATAGTGTATCTGTGGATGCCGGATTCTCTGCTGTAGAACCGATGGAGCTCCATGTCCCCTTTCGGCGGCACACAGAAGGCAATGCTGTCATAGATCCAGCCGAGGTTCTCCAGAGCTGTGCGTTCTTTTTTCATCGCCGTGATCAGATGATCATGCGAACCCTTTGTATACAGATGGTATACTTTGCGCGGTGTTGTTTCACTGTCTGCGAATACTTTCACCGGAAGAGATGCCTTCACTCTGCGGTTGATGGTCAGGGTGATATTGCACTCACCCTCGCCTTCCGCAATCAGCTGTCCCGTTCTGCCGATTTTGACTACATTTTCATTGTCACTGACTATTTCTTTTGTGTAGATGCGGGCGTCTGCCGGCATCAGGAAGAATTCTGTCAGAGCATATGTTTCATCCAGATTCAGATACAGTTCATCCAGACAGAAGATCACGGACTCTGCCGGTGCAGCTTCCGTTCCGTATACAGCCCAGTATTCCATATCGGAAACAGGACGCAGCTCCAGATAGTTGTTCTTTGTCAGGACTGCCGGTCCGTTTTCAGAAAGAGAATATCCCTGCAGACTGCGTTC
>ONSK01000299.1 GCA_900320455.1 uncultured Erysipelotrichaceae bacterium
CATCCTTGAAGGATCATTCTCATCGATCTTTCCGATCGTAGTTCTTTTGGGGTTTGAGTATTTCTTTACCGGATCATAAACAGAATCGTACTGGTAATGAACATACCGGAACCCGCGGACCTTTTTGGTAAAGACTTTACCTTTTACTACAGGAACAGGGACAGTGAAATCCATGAACATAAGCGCCTCCATACAGGGACTATAGTCCCTGTATGATTATACCATATTCACGTTGGTTTACCCACTCAAAAAGCCGATTTTCTCGGCTTGTTTTCAAATTATTTCAAGTTCTCATTCAGTGCGAGTGACTATTCTGCTGGAAGTTCAGATTCAATAATCTTAACTTCCAGATAACAGTTCCTCATATATGCATCAGCTGCCGATTCGTAATAACCTTCGGCTATTTTAATTTATCGGAATGATTCTATCGTCTGCCACATGATCTGTTCCTATTCCTCTTCGCATAGACCTGCGGCTTCCATCAGGCGCACCAGTACCATGTAGGCAGCTTGCTTCTTGGCTTTTGTTTTACCTGCAGCTGTACCATAGCCGTTGACACCGCTGCATATACACGAACAGTGCCATTCATCGTAATCAAGTGCTTTAAAATCATAGACAGGTTGTTCTGTATATCCCTTCTGATACAGCTCCTGTAACTGATTGATACTGTGTTCCAGGGACGGTATAAGATGTGCTTCTTTCAGATTGATCCATAGTCCGTGACTTACAAGATAAGCATATCCTTCATATGCCGCACGTTCTCTTGCAAGGCTTCGTGTTTCTCCTTCCGTATCGATTCTGTGAGAACCTGTACAGTCACGATCAACTGGTATTGAGAAACGCAGTGTACACTGGTATCTCTGTCCATGTTTCGTATGCAATTGGTGTATTTCATAATCCGGTAATCTGCCGTAGTGTTTCTGATGCCATGAATTGAGCATCTCATAATGTGTTTTCTTCAGAAAACGGTCCGGTTCTGTCAGCTGGACACACAGCAATCTGTCAATGACATTCTCCAGGACTTCCCAGTCAAAGCCACTGTCTGCCGCAACCGCACCGATCAGAGCTTCCATTGCATCCTCATAGCTGCCATTGGATGGCTGTTCATCACTGCCATAAAGAATCAAATCAGCAATACCTGTTTCTTTAGCTCTTTCAGCAAGATAGTCCTGACTGATAAATGCTGTGCGGATCCTGCTGAGCTGGCCTTCATCATATCTGCTTCGGAACGGTCCTTCAGGATGATCCGCATTATTTTCTGTCAGCTGCCGGATGATGATCTTTGTCACAATACCGTTGAGTACTGAATCGCCCAGGAATTCCAGTTGTTCACTGTCTCCGACATTGTATTCTTTACCAAAAGATCTTCTGGTAAATGCCTGCCTTAACAGATTTTCATTCACGAATTCATAATCTATAAGATCTCTGATCATTATTACGGGATCATGCGTAATATCTCTTACCGGCAGTTTGATTCTGTTCATGTATTCTGATAATTCATCTTCCCACAGACCAGTGTCAAATCTATTATCGATCCAGTAGTCTTCTCCTGTATCAGGTTCCCACTCTTCATCAGTATCACAGTTCAGTGAATAATCTTCATCGAGAATTCCTTCTTCCACAAGATCATCGTAATACTCTCTGATTTCCAGCAGTTCTTCCCCTTCTTCATCCAGTTTCATTCCGTATGCGTCTTCATACGTCCAGTGATCAAAAGGAAAGGGAGCGGGCCAGACACAGTGATCCGGCCAGGTATGTTTCATCTGTTCCATTATAAAAAGCCTCCTGTACAGCGGTATTCACCGCATTATACATGGAGGCATGATTATTCTCTTCTATGCAGCAAACGAGCAAATCCGCATCAGATCAGAGATGTTAACAATTCTCTGTCTGCTGTCTCTCTGCCTGTATACCTCTTATGAAATATACAACCAGGATCACATTCATACAGCCAACTGTTTCATGCCTTCCATGCATGTACATTGTACTGTATGAAGAATCACGTTCACAAGAGAGGATTTGCAGATAACTTATAAGCGCATGCATTCTGAACCTTGGATATTCACGTATTATTCATGTATTAATCTCGTCTTATTGTCGTACTGAAATAC
>ONSK01000277.1 GCA_900320455.1 uncultured Erysipelotrichaceae bacterium
ACACTGCTCGGCATTGCGCCGTTAACAGCTCTGATTCTTTCCTTTGCGGTATCAGCCGCAACGATCTTTATTGCCTACAACGTCGGATATACACTCGGCGCCGGCTATCAGCGTCAGACGGAAATCTGCGGCGGCGCGCTGATGATCCTCTTCAGCATCACGATCCTGATCCGCTTTGTACTGAGGTGAACCGATGGAAAACCGTAAGGAAGCTATGAGGATCACCCTGGCGGAAAGCCTGCGCACACTGATGGTGAGAAAACTGTTTGAAAAGATCACGATCCGTCAGATCTGCGATGAGGCAGGGGTGATCCGTGCCACATTCTACAATTACTTTGATGACAAATATGATTGTCTGCAGTGGATCGTATACCACGATATTACCGAGAACATCCTGAAATCAGCTGCCCCGGAACAGTTCGTCGAAGGTCTGAAGGAAGGCTTCAGAACGATTGAGATGCAGCGTGATTTCTACCGCATTGCCTACAATGTGACAGGACAGAACAGTTTTGAGGACATGGTCAGAGGAAATCTGAAAAAGGTTCTTCTGGAATACTTCAGCCGTTACCGCAAAGAAGACTATCTGCCGCAGTACGGCAATGAGCTGATCGCTGAATACTACGCCGAGGGAATGGCATTTGCCGTGCGCACCTTTGCCTGGGGAAGAGAGATTTCATCCTCATCGGATATGATCCGGATGATCACGGATCTGATGAAAAGCTCATTTACAGATTTCACAGAGGAAAAGTAGGCTGTTCCGTACATGCGGAACAGTTTTTCATTGTATAATTGAAATCAGAGAATACAATTGACGGAGGTCAGTATGAATACAAGAAAAGTGACAGTGGAACAGGGAATTCTGGAAGGCGAGGAACGTGCCGGATGCGTTATTTTCCGCGGTGTTCCGTATGCCAAACCGCCGGTGGAAGATCTGCGCTTCAAAGCGCCGCGTCCCTGTGAGAAATGGGAAGGCGTCAGACAGGCGCTGGAATTCGGCCCGCAGTGTCCGCAGATGGATCCCCATGAAGGATTCTACGGCAGAGAGTTCTACAACGATCTCGGATATCCGCTTCCCGAACAGAGCGAAGACTGTCTCTATCTGAACATCTGGGCTCCGGCTGAGAAGAAACCGGGCGGCTATCCGGTCGCAATGTGGCTGCACGGCGGTGCCTTCGATCACGGATTCTCCAGCGAGATGGAATTCGACGGACTGGCATACGCGATGCGTGAAACGATTCTTGTCACAGTCAATTACCGCGTCGGTGTCTTCGGCTTCATGGCGCATGAAGATCTTCGAAGAGAAGATGTAAACAAATCCAACGGCAACTGGGGTATTCTTGATCAGATCTTCGCGTTGAGATGGCTCAGAAAGAACATCAGCGCATTCGGCGGAAACCCGGACAGAATCACGGTCTTCGGCCAGAGCGCCGGCGCCATGAGCACACAGGCACTGATCACATCACCGCTGACCCGCGGCATGATCAGAAGCGCGATCCTGCAGAGCGGCGGCGGATACAACAACGGTCTCACCCGTGAAAGAAGCGTGGAGGAAGCCAACGCCACCGGCAGACAGATCATGAAGCTGTGCGGCGCTGATACCCTGCGTGATCTGCGCTACATGCCGGCAGAGAAGCTCGTTTCCTGCCTGCCGAAGCTGTATGAGGAAAAAGGCGGACTGTGCTTTGGACCGGTGAAGGACGGCTGGGTGCTCAATGAAGGCATGAGTGACAGCATCGAAAAGAATGATATCCATGACATTCCGTATATTCTCGGCTGCACGTCAGAGGATATTGCCATAGACGGTATCACCGGCAGAGAAAGTGCACTGTACAAGGGAAATATGGAATTTGCCCGCTTCCGCAAGAAGACAAGCGATGAGAACGTCTATCTGTATTACTTCTGCCGTCAGCTTCCGGGAGATGATGCCGGAGCCTTCCACTCCAGTGAGCTCTGGTATATGTTCGGAACGCTGGACCGCAGCTGGCGTCCGATGACCAGGCAGGATTACCGCCTGTCCGGACTGATGCTGGACTGCTGGACAAACTTCATGAAGACAGGCGATCCCGGCAACGGCTGGCGTCCGTTCGATGAAGAATCCCGCTTCGTCAGAACATTTATGTGAATGAAAACAAGTCCGGAAACCCGGACTTTTCATCTGCGGAAACGGACGATCAGGAAGCTGATCAGTGATGCCAGAGCAGAGGTGATCAGAAAACGGATGACAGTGGAAGATGAGAACATGACGGAAATATATGTCAGATAGATGTGAATCATATATACATAAAGACTCATTTCATCCGCATACTTCAGCCGCAGGGCATTTGGATGCGCTCTTGCAAGAAGAAACAGGAATATTGATGCCGGAATCAGAGAGAAATAACAGTTGGTATCTGCCGGCTGATACCGCTGACAGAGATAACCTTCCACAACCAGAGCAAATACTGAGATCAGAAAGGGCAGAGGGCTTTTCTGTTTGATTTTGTTTTGCCTGAGATAAACGCCGATCGAAAGAAAGAGAACGGATTCCCCAAAGCCTGCCTGCGGCCAGCGCCATATAGAAGTATGTAATCTTCCGAGTGTTTCAAATACCGTATTCTGAAACAGGAAGCTGTATGCGTCATATGTCATTGTCAGAAGATACAGGATCATGCCGGCAAAGATCAGCGCTTTCGTATACCCTCTGCGCCAGAAAGAGGAACAGAGCACACACGTCAGGATCAGGAAAATCAGATACCAGTAGATCTGGTTGACACCGGTAGTGCATATCCTGAGCAGCAGCAGTGATAACGGCGGAATCCTTGCAATCATGATATTCAGAATGATATCCAGGCTCTCAAAGCCGATATAGATTTTCACAAGACGCATGAGCCAGGCATGCGCTTTTTCTTTCTGATTAAGTTTACCGGCATAGTACCAGCCGGAAACAATGAGATAGAACGGTACGCCGATCCTGAAAAGTGACTGCGTCAGGAGCTTGTAAGCACGTATGTTCACGTCTTCAAACAGATGCACATG
>ONSK01000094.1 GCA_900320455.1 uncultured Erysipelotrichaceae bacterium
ATGATGCGCTCGACTTTCACACCGGCAAGGGCGCCGGCCTTCTTTGTCGCAAAACGCTGTTCATCATAAAAATATGCAGGTACGGAAATCACGGCCTCATCCACCGCTGTTCCAAGCATCCTCTCCGCGTCATCAAGAATGGAGCGGATGACAAGACTGCTGAGTTCTTCCGGAAGGAACGTCCGTTTCCCGAGTTTTACCCGTTCCAGAGATCCCATCTTTCTTTTAAACAGTGAAACAGCGCGCTCCGGATGAGAAAGTTGATATTTCTTCGCCGGCAGTCCGACGAGGACCTGATCGTTTTCATCTACAGCTACGACGCTTGGCGTCATATATGATCCGTATGCATTCGGAATCAGTTTCACGATTCCATTCTCATAAACACTTCCCAGTGAATTTGTCGTACCGAGATCGATTCCTATCATTGTCATAGAGAATTCCCCCTGAATGCCATTGTACCATACCGTTACTGAGGCAAAAGAAAAAGGCGGGTCATCCCGCCTGAAAATCATTCTTTCGGTTTGCCAATCAGGAAGCGCATCTCCGCGCCTTTGGAGATATTGCCTTCCACTTTCAGCTGTCCGTTGACAAACAGTCTGTCAGCTGAGACAGTGCCGATTGCCATGTTGTAGAGGTTGTCGAAGCTGGTGCTGATGGAAACATCCGCGCCGAGATAGCTGTACGGCGCCATCTGCATGCCTTTCTTTGTGAACTTCAGATAGAACGTTCCTTCTCCCGGCCCTTCGATTCTGACCTGGCATACATTGAGATAGTCATCCGGCTGTTCAGCGAGGTATTCCTTTCTTGTGTCTTCGAGATCCTCATAGATCACTTCCAGTGCCTCATAGGCATCCTTGAATGTGACGTTGGGATCAGATCCGCTGCCGCAGATATCGGAATACATCTTGATATATGTCTGGGCGGATTTCTTCCAGGAGAAATCCTTCTTCATGCACCTGGAACGGATCAGTTCGAAGACGTCATGTTCTGCGAAGTATACCTTGATCGCCGCATCAACCGCCAGCATCAGCGCCTTGGAAGAGTAGTCGCTGAAGGAGAAGCCGTCACCGATGCCGTCAAAGTCGGAATACGGACGCACAGTATCTTTCAGACCGCCTGTCTCATGAACAATGGGCACTGTGCCGTAGCGCATTGCCATCATCTGCGAAAGACCGCACGGTTCAAATGAGGAAGGCATCAGGTAGAAGTCAGCACCGGCGAATATTTTTGCGGCCATCTCTTCCGTATAACGGTCGGAGAATCCGAACTGTCTCGGATACTGGCTGATGCAGTCATTGAAGTAATCGACATACTTCTCTTCTCCCTGTCCGAAGATGACCAGCTGAATGCCTTTCTTCATCATCTCCGGCAGAATCTCCTTGATCAGCTCAATGCCTTTCTGCTCAACAAGTCTTGCGACAACGGCGAACAGCGGCCAGTTCTTTTCTTTCTTCAGACCGAATGTCTCCTGGATGAACTCCTTGCATTCAGCCTTGCCGGAAAGATCCTTGACATTGAAATTCGCCGGGATGCGGGGATCTTTGGATGGATCATAGTGGGCGGGATCAATGCCGTTCAGGATGCCGTACATCTTGCTTTCCACGATGTCGCATACACCCTCGAGTCCTTTGCCGAAGGCAGGCGTATGGAGCTCTCTTGCGTAAGTGGGGGAAACGGTGGATACGGCATCTGCCATCAACATCGCGCCTTTCATCAGATTGACGTCATGTCTGCCCATGTACTCATAGCCAAGACCGCCGTCATACCAGCCCGGATGCAGGGCAAACAGGGATGTCAGATCCTCTGCCCCGAACTGTCCCTGATAGGCGATGTTGTGAATCGTAAAGACGGTTCTGATGTTCCTGTATCTTGTTTCTCTTGCCTGATCATCTTTCAGATAGATGATGCTCAGAGCGGTTTCCCAGTCATTGCAGTGCAGAATATCCGGAATGAAATCAATCTCTTCCATGACGTCGATGACTGCTTTGGAGAACCACGCGCAGCGGAACTTGTCATCGTCATATCCATACAGCCTGTCCCGGTAAAAGAGTTCTTCATTATCGATGAACCAGACAGGCACACCGGAAAGAACACCTTTCAGAAGACCGCAGTACAGATGCGCATTGCCCAGATGCACTGTCACATCCTTAACGAATGTGATCTCATCCGCAAAGCGCTCTTTGACGCACTTATAATACGGTGTGATGATAACCGGCTCATTGCCGGCTTTCTTCAGAGCGGGAGGCAGGGAAAAGGCAACGTCCGCCAGACCTCCGGACTTTGAAAAAGGAGCGCACTCACTGGTGACAAACAGTATTTTCATAAATATCCTCCGATGAATGATATACAGAATTCTTTTCGCAGTTTCATTGTATCATTCATCAGCGGCTTCTCAGTATGCAATTCAGTGATTCCTGATCCAATCCGCGATATCTGCGATCACTTCTGAAGGAATATGCTGCGGTTTGCTGTATTCCTTTGATGCTTTGGCAATATCTCCGTATACAGAATGCATGAACAGATGGTTCAGATCAGGATACAGACGGAATGTGACATTGTCTCTGTCCTGCAGCAGTTCTCTGTATTTCTGATAATCAATGTCCGCTTTTGCCTGGAAATCTTTTTCACCCTGCATGATCAGAACAGGCTTTTCCGTGTTCTGAAGAAAATCCATTGCCGGATGGCTGTTCATTTCCTTGAAATAATACAGAGTCGTTCCGCCGCCCATATTCTTTTTCTTTGCGTCTTCATCAGACATTGTTTCAAGGTCCGCGAAGAGCTGTTCGTATTTTTCCTTCTGCTTTCTGAGCACAGCCTTCAGAAGGAAATTGGATTTTGAAGCGAGCTCATCGAGCTGTCTCATCAGGATATCCGGCAGAGTGTACGGGGAGCCGGCCATCAGGATCAATCCTCTGAAATTGCCGCCTTCCGCATCAATGCGCGGCGCTAACATGGCACCCATGGAGTGGCCGATGACATAGATGCGTTCACTGTCAATGCGCGGATCACTGCGCAGAAGATCCGCTGCTTTGATCGCATCTTCGATGGTTTCCTCTTTTACCGTGATCAGCCTCTTTTCCTTCAACATTCTTCTTCCATGCGCATAAGAACGCTTGTCATAGCGCAGGCAGGCAATGCCGTGCAGCGCCAGTTCAGAGGCAATGTCACGGAAGGGATATACCTTTCCGATATGTTCATTCATATCGCTGGATCCCGAGCCGTGCACAAGCACACATGCAGGAACAGGGAAATTGGTATTGTCCGGCAGGGTAAGCAGTCCATTCAGAGGATACTCAGTGCCGAGAGTGATTTTTTCTTCTGTCATAATAACGTTCTCCTTGCATTACATACAATAATGCAAACGATGCAAAAATGCAATATCCCGGAAATATGAAAAAAAATCAGAAAAGTGTGACCTGCCTGAATGAATTCCTGTGTATGAAGGTGAAAGGGCAAAGGAGCCCGGAAGGAAAAGAATATGACAAAGACATTTATCGCCGCAGCGGCAATTATCGCAATGCTGACAGGAACAGCAGTCAATACCACAACAGATACAACATGCGGCGGATGGACAGAGACAGAAGTGAATGAAATCACACCGGAGATGCAGACAATCTTCGATGAAGCCACAAAAAACATCATCGGCGTGAACTACATCCCGCAGGAAATGATCGGAACACAGATCGTAAGCGGAACAAACTACATGTACCGCTGTGAATCACAGGGTGTCTATCCGGGAGCGGAAAAGAAGGAAGTCATCGTAACGGTTCACGTGGACCTGGAAGGACATATCAGCGTACTGAATATTGAAAACGCGTAAAAAAAGTTCAAAAAAGTGTGACCTGGCAGATCAGAAATCTGTGTATGAAGGTGTAAGGGCAATGAAGCCCGGGAGGATAAAATCATGACAAAGACATTTATCGCCGCAGCGGCAATTATCGCAATGCTGACAGGAGCGGCAGGAGCGGACGCAATGAGAAACCAGACAAACGCACCCATCCTTGGCGGATGGACAGAAACAGAAGACAAGGCAATCACACCGGAGATGCAGGAGATGTTCGATCAGGCAATGGAGAAGCTGATCGGTGTTGACTACACAGCCATTGAACTGATTGAAACACAGCTTGTCAACGGCACAAACTACAAATTCCGCTGCGAGGCGCAGGTTGTATATCCGGGCGCGGAAAAGAAGGAAGCGATCGTAACGATCCACAAAGACCTGCAGGGAAATCTCAGCATTCTGAACATCGAAGCTGAATAAAACCCTTCAATATGCCGGCAGACATGCATTCATGAAAGAAAAGAAAGATGCTGAAGTATAATCAGATGTATGGAAGACTTTGAAATTGTTGAAATGTACTGGGACAGAGAGGAGAATGCAATCGCCCAGACAGACAGAAAATATGGAAAATACTGCAGGAAGATTGCCTACAGCATCCTCTTCGACAGAGAAGATACCGATGAGTGCGTCAATGACACTTACCTGCAGACATGGAATTCCATTCCGCCCCAGCGGCCGGAAAAGCTGAGCACATACGTCGGAAAGATCTGCCGGAATATCGCAATCAACCTGTATGAAAAAATGAGTGCCGCAAAGCGGGGCGGAACACAGACAGACGCATGTCTTGATGAAATGGCGGAAGTCGTGGGAAGAAGCTCCGATGTGGAAGAAACTCTGGATCTCACATTACTGACGGACGCGATCAACAAGTTCCTGAAGAGATGCGAGAAACAGACAAGAATCATCTTCGTGCAGAGATACTGGTACATGGTTCCCGTCAGCCGGATCGCTGCTGAGAACAACATCAGCGAAAGCAAGGTAAAGATGACGCTTCTGAGGACGAGAGAAAAACTGAAGGAATTCCTTCAGGAGGAGGGCTACAGCATATGAAAAAAGAGACAATGCTGAAAGCATTTACGGATATCGATGATGACTTGATCGAGGAGGCTGCTCCGGCAGGATACCTCCCGAAAAAGAAATCCGTATTCGGATGGCTGAATTCCAAGATGCTGGCAGGCGCGATGGCGGTGCTGATGATCGCTGTGGTATCCGCACTGATCCTCCCGAATAACGATCAGAATCACAATGTCAACCTCACAAGACCTGACACCGTATACTCAACTCTGGAAGAAGCGGAAAAGAAAGCAGGCTTTGAACTGGACTGCCCGGAAACATATCATGAGTGGACAGTCTCCCGTATCAGTGTCTACAGCGAAACGATGATTGAAGTGATCTATCAGAACAGTGCAGAAGAAGAAATGATGCGTGTACGCAAAGCAGAAGGGAGTGCTGATATCAGCGGAGATTACAATCACTACGCACAGGAAGAAACGCTGCAGGCAGGCGCAAAGACAGTCACCGCCAAAGGAAGCGGAGATCAGTTCAGCCTGCTGACCTGGATTGATCAGGGATACAGCTACGCAGTGCTGCTTCAGGAGCCGGTCGGTTCTGAAGAAGCCGCAGGCATTGCGGAAATGATACATTAAGAAATCAGGGAAGAAGATCGGAAGGTCTTCTTTCTTTTCGCTTTTGCACGGGAAAATGAAATAATAGAAACAGCTGAACAGGATGGAAATTATATGGATTCTCCTTGTCTGAAGATCATAGAACTGCTGAAGGAAAATGCATACATGACATCCGGTGAAATCGGAGAAGCTTTTTCTGTTTCCGACAGAACGGTCAGAAACAGAATCGGTGAAATCAATGAGCTGATGATCCTCAGCGGTGCTGTCATCAACTCCGCAAGAGGAAAAGGATTTCATCTGGAAATCATCGATGAGGATCTGAAGCTTCTGAAGAAAGAGAACACATGCGATTATCTTCCCTGGAGTGTATTGATCTAATCAGCTGTTCCACCGGACAGATTTCCAAGAGATACGGATTCATCTATGTCGATCTTGATGATGAAGGAAACGGAACAGTTGCCAGATACCGCAAAAAGTCATTCTCCTGGTACAAGAAGGTCATTGCCTCCAACGGAACGGATCTTGATTGATCAGAAATACTAATGAATTCAGAAAGAAACGGAAATTGATAACAGATTCCGTTTCTTTTATTCTTTAAATGCAGGAGATAAAAACATGGAAAAAAGAAGACTTGGAAACAGTGATTTATACGTCAGACCGGTAGGACTTGGATGCATGGGATTCTCACACGCTTCAGGTGATCCGACACCGGAAGAAGAATCCGTGAAGACACTGCGTGAAGCATACGAGATCGGATATGACTTCTTCGATACAGCAGAGGCATATACAGGCGTATATCCCGACGGAAGCATTTCCTACAACGAGGAACTTGTCGGCAAGGCACTGAAAGATGTCCGTGACAAGGTTGTCATTGCGACAAAGATGGGTGTTGCCCACAACGCAGACAGATCCCTCCGTCTTGACAGCAGGCCGGAAACAATCAGAAAGTCACTGGAGAAGTCTCTGGAAAGACTTGGAACGGATTATGTCGATCTGTATTACCAGCACAGAATTGATCCCAATACAGAACCGGAAACAGTCGCCGAAACAATGGGGGAACTGATCAGAGAAGGAAAGATCCGTGCCTGGGGTATCTCCGAAACAACAGAAGAATATCTCAGAAGAGCCAATGCCGTTACACCTGTTACGGCAATCGAGAACAGATATTCCATGATGGCAAGATGGCATGAATCCATCTGGCCGGCATGCGAGGAACTCAATATCGCCTATGTCGCATTCTCACCGATGGCAAACGGTTTCCTGACAGGCGCGTATTCCCCGAAGACTAAATTCGAAGGCAGCCAGGATTACCGTGCGAACATGCCGCAGTATACGGAAGAAGGCTATGCCAAGGCAAAGGATCTGCTGGATCTTCTTGAAGGCATGGCAAAGGAAAAGAACTGCACACAGGCACAGCTGTCACTGGCATGGATGATCTGCAAAAAACCCTACATCATTCCGATCCCGGGCTCCAGAAAGATCGAACGTCTGAAATCCAACTTCGAAGCCGGAAACATCATCGTCACACCGGAAGAAATAGCGATGATCGATGCGAAGCTCGATACGATGAACTTCGACGTCTTCGGCGGACACAAAGCAAAATAACACACAGAGACCCTGCGAAAGGGTCTTTTTCTTCGGGATTGGATGAACAGCCATGATATGATATAGTTAGTTAAAACTAACGAGGTGATGATATGGGACTGTTTCGTAAATATGTGAATCAGACAAGAAAACCGGAAGGCTTTCTTGGAAAACTGATGATCAGCGGCATGAACAGCGGACATGCGAAAAATGCTGACTGGGGCATGTCATATCTGCAGAAAGAAAATCCCGCAAAGATCGCGGATCTTGGCTGCGGCGGCGGAAGAAACGCGGCTGAGCTTCTGCGTCGTTACCGCAATGCGAAGGTGACAGCTGTTGACAATTCCTCACTGTGCGTTGAAAAGGCATCCGCGGTCAACGAGAAAGCGATCCTTGCCGGCAGATGCGAAGTCATCCAGGGAGATGTTTCTCATCTGGAACTGAATGAGAACACATACGATCTTGTGACGGCATTTGAAACGATCTACTTCTGGCCGGATCTGCAGAAATGCTTTGAAGAAGTATACCGGATCACAAAGCAGGGCGGACTGTTCATGGTAGTCAACGAATCTGACGGAAAGGACGCTGCCAGTCTGAAATTCGAAACAATCATTGAGGGAATGAAAAACCATACTGCGGATGAAATCGCTGATACGATGAAAAAAGCAGGCTTCACAGATATCATGCAGTTTCACCATCCGTCAAAACCGTGGATCACGGTCACAGGCAGGAAGAAATGAAAATCGTTATTGAACTGATCCTGTTCTGTCTTCTGTTCACACTGCTTGTCAAGGCAGGTGTCGGAAACAATGCGCTGAACGGTCTGTACTTTTATCCAAAGCCGGTGCAGGAAAGGGTGTATTTGCTTGGCCTTGCGGACAGAGAAACAGTCGCAAAGAAGAAAAAACAGTTCATGATCCCGTTTGTTCTGATCATGGCATGCGCTCTCATTCTGATCCTGTATATCAATCAGGTGCGGATGTTCAGAAAAGCGTATATGCAGGCACTGCTGTTTCTGGAGGTCATGAACTGGTATGACGGCATCTGTATTGACCGTCTCTGGGTCGGACACAGCCGTTTCTGGATCATTCCGGGAACTGAAGATATTCCCTTTGTGCAGACATGGCCGCAGGTGCTGAAAAAGCGCGGCGTACTTACAGTCATCTGGATTGTCCTTGCTGTAATCCCGGCTTTTGCCGTAAAACTGCTC
>ONSK01000067.1 GCA_900320455.1 uncultured Erysipelotrichaceae bacterium
CTCTGAAGCGCATCAATGATTCCTTCCAGAAAATCGTAATTGTAAGGGATCATATCATGCCCTACAAAGATGAAAACGGGATCCGATTCATCGGTATTATGGATTTCCTTCTGCAGGACACCATTTAGTTCTTTCTTCTGACGTACTGAGATTCTTAATTGAAAAAGACGCCTGTCTGTATTTCGAAAGAAAACAGATAAGCGTCTTACTATTTGTACCTGCGATTCAGCTGTGTTCAGTGTTTTAGAATATCCCGGATATCTCCGCTGATACAGATGGATCTGTCTTTGATTTCATCCGGTGTATATGCCTCATTGTAATTAAGACATGCATATACAGCTTTCGGATTGTCGTATGTCATCTGCCAGAACGGGTACTTGATAATCACCGGGGTATTGAAGCCGACCCCCATCTCGAGATACAGTACATGCATGTTTTCATGCCGCCGCAGGAAATCGGAATAGGCTGCGGATGCCTGATGCCATCCGGCATCCTCGACGAATGTATCATCTGCTCTGAGGTTCAATGCCATCTCTTTTCCGTCTTCCGGATGATACGGTATCAGTTCAGAAGGAACTGATGTCAGAATTGTTTTCCCTTCGGGTATGATCAGGGAATTGTCTTCCGCGATCTCATAGCCCTGGGAAAGAATCATCTTTCTGATGATATCTTCATTGTCATATGTCAGGTCAGTACCGTCACCTTTCGGTTCACTGCTCTGGAAGAGACCGTAGTCACCCTGTGTATAGAACAGTCTTTTTTTGTCGAAGCCTGCTCTCTGGAAACAGTGATCGACATTGGTCGTAATCACGAAATAATCTTTGTCTTTCACAATATCAAGAATCCGTTCATACAGATTGGAAGGGATCGGCGCATAGCGGTTGATCCAGATATTGCGGCACCAGAATCCCCAGCGCTCTTCCGGTGCCGGATAGGGATAGAAACCGCCGGAATACATGTCCGTGATTCCGTATTTCTCCCGGAAAGCAGAGAAGTATTGATCAAAGCGTTCACCGCTGTATGTATAGCCTGCGGCTGTGGAAAGGCCTGCTCCGGCGCCGATGATGATTGCATCCGCTGTTTCGATTTCTGCCTTCAGCTTTTCGATTTTTTCTTCATATGTACCTCTTCCGGCAGTAAATCCTCCATGAAAAGTTCTGACTCTTGTGATGCCTTTCTGTATTGTTTCCAGATAGCCGTTCGGCTGTCTCTCTTTTATCAGTTTCATACGGTCTCCTTTTGAAAAAGCGGAATATTCCGCTTTTCAGTCTGCATATATGATTTCAGGATTTCTGAATAATCCGTCTGTGCCGTTATCGACATACAGACCGATCTTTCCTCTCTTCTCTGATCCGTGCTTCATGCCGTTCACTTCCAGCACTTTGACATCATCCACATAGAAGCATGCATGATCATCTTCGATGACTGCTTTGATATGGCTCCATTCGTTCAGTTCAATGGTATTGACCTCTGCCTCATAGCCGGTAATCCCAAACTGACGGAAGTATGCGAAGGTATAGCCCGGGAAGGAGAAGTACTGGCAGCCGTGTGCCTTGCGCACCGGGTCTGAGCAGCTTTTTCCGTTTGTCGGACGGATGTAGAATCCTTCAAATTCCCTGCCGTCTTCATCCGCTCTGAATACGATGCCGATGAATCCTCTCGCATCTGCCGGCGCGTCTTTCTGCAGTCTGCCGCAGACATCAATATCGATCGTTCCGTTATGGAAATCCGTATCAGTCAGGGATACATATGTATTGATATCGGGAACCAGTGTATTGACTTTGCATACCCTGACGGTTCCGTCTTCCAGTATTTCCATTTCCGTATCCGGCATGGCACAAAGGTTTTCATATTTCATTTCGTACTTTGCCATCATTCTTTCCTTTCCTTATATTTCAGTCCGTATTCTTTCATCGCATTGATGATGCCTTCAAGATCTCTTCCCTTTTCACTCAGAGAGTATTCCACTCTGGGAGGAACCTCAGGATAGACCTTTCTTGCAATGACGCCGTCTTCCTCGAGCTCACGCAGATTCTCTGTCATGACTTTCGCCGAGATACCGGCGACATTTCTGGTCAGTTCATTGTAGCGTTTTGTGCCTGTGAGCAGTTCCCTCAGGATCAGCGGTTTCCATTTGTTGCCAAGCAGCGAAGCGGTATATTCCACGGGACAATCTGTAAATGTTTTGATCATATGATCCTCCTGCATTATTATATCCGATTCACTGCGTTTCTTTCCGTTATTCGATTGGCTGCGCAGCGATTTCTCCTTCGCCGGATGTCAGTGTTCCTGTTTCTCCGTTCAGAATCAGCGGCGCGGCATAGGATGCGATTCTATTTCCGTTTTCCGCGTCATACCAGAAGACTTTTCCGGTATTGAATGCCTTCATGCCGATCAGAGCATCTTCTCTGACATTGAAGATATATTTTTCATTTTCTTCTGATGCGGATGTCCGGATATCTTCAATTTCCTTTTCCGTATATTTCTGCGCAGTGGCAGGATTTGTCAGTTCTTCATTCTCAAAATAAGATGCTGTGTAATAGATGCTGTCGACGTTTGCGCCTTCGTGTTTCAGTACGAATGCAAGTGCCCAGTTTTTCATGTGTGTATGTCCTCTCTTTCTTACAGTCATCATTGTAATGATTTGAAAAAGAGAAAAAAGTACGCACTTTATTGTGCATCAGTTACCATCCGGTAATCATGACAACACTCACTTATGAAAAATACCAGTCAGATCAACAATCACCATTGGGTCATCTCTGTGTTCCTCGATCCATTTGTCCGTGTCATATACTGACTCATTTATCGCACCGAGTCCTTCATCCCAGACTCTGCTGACAGCGGTGTTCGGAAAGAGCAGTTTTGTGACGGGCTTTGCGACATAATTGACAGGAATGGCAGCGATGGTTTTGTTTACAAGATCAGATCCGTTGGAGAAGACTTCCGCTTTCTCCAGGGATACCCCAAGCGGCGCAGCCAGAGTGATCCACAGCATGCACAGAAGTCCGCCGGCAATCTCTCCGATCACATGATCACGCTTACTCATGGGTTTCTTTTCTGCCTGGTGCTTTTTGCGGTATATACGAATCGCTGTGCTTATGATCAGTTCAATACCGACAAGACTGATAAGAAACCAGATGACTCCTGACCAGTAGAATCTGAACTTGTCTGCTTCTATCGGTGAAATCGCTCTGCCTGAGTAGTTTTGAACACTCAGATATCTATAAAAGCTTTCGCTGCCGAACCAGCTGTAACGCTTCGTAAGAAATAATGTTGCCGCAATCACAGCGGTAAATAGAAGGATGCTCCTGACTGCATTCATTCCTATACGCTTTCCGCCGCACTTCCAGCCGAAAGCAATGGAAAACAGCAGCATTGCGATAAGAAACAGATTCACGATCCATAATACGGCATTTCCGATTTCAGACATTTCTATCACTCCCCTTCAGTTTCTGTTCAGAAGTTCCCGGTAGATTGTCAGATCCATATCCTTGTACACATTGAAGATAACTTTCATCTGACTGCCTGTTTCCTTCAGATATTGCATGACAGTATCCACGGCAATCTCTGCCGCTCTTCTGTTCGGAAACATGAAGACACCTGTGGAAATACAGCAGAAGGCAATGCTCTTTACATCATTAGCATCAGCCAGTTCCAGACAGGATCTGTAACAGGATGCGAGCAGTTCTTCATGCTGTTTTGTCAGCCTGCCTTCAACGATCGGTCCAACTGTATGCAGAACATACTTTGAAGGAAGATTGTAAGCCGGCGTGATCTTTGCCTTTCCTGTTTCCTCTTCATGTCCCTGCATGCACATGATGCGGTCGCAGGCAAGCCGCAGCTGAATGCCGGCTTTGGAATGAATGATATTATCCGCGCAGTTATGAAGAGGACGGAAACAGCCCAGAAGCTGTGAGTTGGCGGGATTGACGATTGCGTCACATCTAAGCTGTGTAATATCCCCCTGCCAGAGAAAGATTCTTTCATCAAAGGCGCATGGTTTCAGATCATCGATGTCCGTAATGCCCTGTCTCCTGTTTTCTTCCTGCAGATAGACATCCTGTCTTTCCAGAAAGGACGGACTGATCTTTTTCGGCATACGGATATTCATCAGTGCTCTTAAAAGATCTTTCTGTTCCTGTTCTTCTTCCGGAATCTCCATATTCCTGTACTGCGGATCTTCTTCGAGAAGTTTCTCAATCAGATATTTTCTCTGTTCTTCATGTGTCATTGATTCTTTACCCTTACTCTTTCCGGTACTGTCCATGTGTATTCAGGAACGCCGTTCTTCCTGTTTCCTTCCACCCGGATTGTTCCATATTCTGTTTCATAAGTACATGTGAAATGATTCATGCCTTCCGGCATATAGGGATGAATTGAGATTTCTTCAAAGCCCGGTTTCAGCAGTTCAATGCCGGCAATGCCGTTATAGTACCATTCAATGATATGTCCCATCATGTCATGGCAGTGGCTTCTGGGATTGGTTTCCCAATACTCTCCAAGCGTGGTCATGCCATCCTTGATGAAGGCATAGTAGGACGGATGTGTTTCTTTTGTGATGAAGGACGCGATCAGATCATTCATGCCGTATCTCTTCGCACACTGGATGATATACGGAAGCCCGATTTCTCCTGATACAAAGGATCCCTTTGAAATCAATGTTTCCCTGAATGCTTCAATGATATCATCTTTATGTTTTTCCGGCACCATGCCCCAGTACAGAGGAAGCGCTTCGCACGCCTGCGTAGTAATGAAGGCATCCTTGTTTTCATAGCTGCGGTACGCGTAATGACCGTCTTCTTTCTTCTGAAGCAGTCTTCCGTTGTAATTGTTTCTGATTTCTTCCGCGAATGTCTTCAGCTCTGTCTCTTCCGTTCTGCAGAGAATTCCGGCAAACATTGCCAGTGTCTTTGCGTCAGCGTACAGGAATGCGGTTTCGATATTCTCCCTTGCCAGCTGATTCTCAGGATTGCCCCAGTCGCCCAGACCGTGACAGATGAATCCCTCATCCGTCATCTTTGTCTTTAAGTAGTTCAGATACTTCATACCTGCATCAAAGTTATCTTCGATGATTTTCACATCCCCGTAGAACATGTAGTGCCAGTATGTACCGAGGATGATGGAGCTGCCCCAGGGAATGATATCGTAGAAGCTTCCCATGCCGGGAACAGGCAGAACATTCGGGATATAGCACGGTGCCTGGGAAGGCACCAGTCCGTCACCGGCAGGAATCACATTGCCTGCGTAGTCATGGAAGATATCTTTGGAAGTATGCTGAGCAGCCCGCATATCTTTCAGGAATTTCTCCCAAAGCTTCCTGCTGTCTTTCATGAACATGATGGAAGGCGCCATCAGATGGTTGGGTTCCTGCCAGGCAAAACGCTCAATCGTCGGACAGTCGGTATGGACACTGACCATATTGGCTTCGACTGTCTTTTTGATCATGTCATAGATCTGATTGTACCGATCATCATCACTTGTGAATGTGCCGCTTTCCTTCCGTGCGCTGGTAATTGCGTGAAGTTTCATATTTGTAATAACAGCATCGCTGCCTGTCTTTACGGCGATGTATCTGCCGGCAATGTAAGAGAATCTGCCTCTGTAATGTTCCGGTTCATTGGAACCGATGAAGTATGTAATCACATTATCGACAAGTGTCCAGCCCTTTGCCATCTGATCGGGATTCCCCTGATCATCCAGCTTCTCTGCCGGATACAGATATACCATGTCACCGGGTTTTCCCTGAATCCCGAATTCCAGCATGCCGGATGTGTTCTGCCCAAAGTCCCATACATTCTCATGAATCTGTTTTCCTTCATATGTATGAATGACCTTGATATACGGCTGAAACTGTTCGCACAGTTCCGCATCCGGAACATCGTCTGCCATGACAGCATTTTTCCAGTCATGATTATCATACGCAGATGTATTCCATCCCTTCTTTTCTCTGCGGGCGTCATACAGTTCTGATCCGTATACATTGGAATACAGCGCAGGATGTTCTGATACTTTGAATGAGTCATCGGACAGAATGGTTTCTTCCGTATCATCCGTATAGCGGATCAAAAGCTTCATGGCAAAAACCAGTGACTTTCCGAACGGTACATACGGGTTGGGATTCGGGGGCATGAATTCCGGGAAACGGAATGTGTAGTGATGGTCATCCATGATATACCAGCCGTTCGCGATTTCCGCGCCGATGGCATTTGTTCCTGCTTTCAGATACTCTGTCACATCAAAATGAACATATTCGATATATTTACGGTAATCTGTCCAGCCGGGATCCAGTTCATGATCAGAAACTTTTTTCCCGTTAATATAGAAGACAAACTGTCCGAGTCCGCATACATCCGCATATGCTTCTCTGATTTCTTTTGTGATTTCAATTGTCTTTCTGGTATAGAAAGGTGTTTTCGTTCCTGCCGTGATCCACCGCATTGTCTTTCTCCTTTACTGTTGATGCTCAATCAGTTCAATGATCTGTTCCGCGGTTTCTGTCTGCTGTTCTGCTGAGGAAATCAGGGCATTGCCATCACCCTTCTGCTTTCCATAGCTGCCGAAACCGGCATGATTGCCGTTTTCAATCACATGTTCTTCTGCATCTTCAGGCCAGTACTGCCTGTCTGATTCGTATATATCTTTCTCAAGACAGCCGTCTTCGCTTCCGTAGATGGAAAGATATGCGATATCATCATCGATCTTCTTTGTCGGATATGCCGCCAGCATGATCAGTCCTTCGATCTGCTCAGGGTATTTTGAGGCATACAGTGCGGCTGCCGAGCCGCCGAGGGAATGGCCGGCAAGATACCAGCGTTCATATTTATATTCATTCATAATTGTCTCTGCTTTCTTCCAGCCAAACACTGCCATATTCAGGGGCATCTTTACCAGGAAACAGTCAGTTCCTTTTTCAGCGATTCTTTTCATTAACGGCGCGTAAGCTTCCGCCTCCACCTTCCCGCCGGGATAGAAAATCAACGCGTTCTCTGTCCCTTTTCCGTCAAAGAACCAGCCTTCATCAATCTCTCTGACTTCCGCTGTTTCAGAAGACAGCAGCGCATCATCGCATACCGGCTCCGCGTGGTAATACACAGCGAAATATCCCGCTCCCGCAATGCATGCAAACAGGATTCCGCAAAGTACAGAACAGATGATTTTCTTTCCTCTGCCCGCATTTCTGTTTTTGAACAGGAAGCGTACTGTCAGCCATCCGGCAAGCAGACATACAAGACAGACTGTTACTGTCATCAATACATATTTCATTTGTTATCTCCAACTGATTCCATTGTATCCATCCCTGGAAAATATGCAAAAAGGGTAAGCGTATCCGCCTATCCTTCACTGCTGTGTTATTTCTTCTGGTTCATTTTCTCTGAGACCGCCGCGATGATCGATACGACCACAAACAGTCCCGAATAGTTCACCGTGATATCCATCAGCGCACCGTCAGACAGCGGCTCGATGAAACCGCTCAGCCATACCGTCAGGAATACCAGCGGCATTGTGACTCCGTAAACGATGGCTGCCTTAAGCAGGATGTTCTTCACCTTCAGATGCACTGCCAGTTCATATGCCAGCACACCGATCAGAACAATGGCTGCCCTGGTCAGTTCATGCCAGTTTCCGTTCGGATCATTTCTGATGCCCTGCATCAGATAGAGAACACTGTTGGCAATGGTTGTTACCGTATAGATTGCGCAGTAGATGACAGCGCCTTCCTTCAGCCATGCGTTCCATTCTTTTTTCATCATTCAGAGACTCTCCTTTGTATCTGTTTTGAATCATGAAAATCATACGCATTCAGATTCATCTGTTCAACTGATTCGCTGTTCAATACTGGGCTGCGGTATGATGAAGCGCTGTTTCTGTTCTGTGTGCTTCAGCGTGCTTTTTCAGACAATAAAAAACGGCATTTCTGCCGTTGGTTGGTTTGTCTGATTTCTTGTGATTAAAGCCGTGCTGTATCTCTTTCAAGAGAATGACCGTAATCGACTACATGGTAGGCAAGATACTTCATTACCGCATTGAATATAAATGAAAGACTGAATGATGTACTGCCGCTGCTGAGCGGTGATCCGTTGACTGTCAGCTTGGATGCCATGAAACTCAGAACCACTGAGCATACAATTCCAGCAACTCCGCCGATCACTTCAAAACGTGCAGCTGCTTTCAGGCTGTCAGCACACTTCTGTGAGAATGGTCTTTCCTCTTTGCATTCTGTCAATGCATCTCTGGTTTTCAGTGTACCCAGAATTGCCAGAATCAATGCGATGATGGCGGCTGCCATAACACCAAGTATGACCGGTTTCAGAGCGTCCATTTCAGCCGGTGTCATACTGCCGCCGTTGATTGTGATGACATTTCCTGTTTTCGCTGCAAGCTCGGAAAAGCTTCCCGCCATAGCAACCACGACAAGTACGCCTGCTACAACCAATGTTGCAATCACCAGAAGTGCCAGAACAATCGTGCAGCAAGTTTTCAAAAATCCTGCTGTTTTTCTCATAAGAAATTCCTCCTCAATTCTCATTCTACAACCATGTGACGATTCTTTGTCAAATCCATAGTTCAGTTCCCTGATTCTGTTTTTCACTTACTGAGAAAGAAAAATCGGTCCCGGCTCATATATCGAGATCTTTGTATGTGATCAGTGTAATATTGTTCTTTTTCACCCAGTCCTTCACTTCATCATCAACAAGTGCTTCCAGATCTCTGACCCTCAGCATGTTGAAGCTGCTCAGCTTCATGATCTCATGGTCCGCAAATCCGCAATGCGCGACAAGCATGGCAAGGTCGCTGCCGAGAAGTTCTCCTCTGTCTTCAAGAATGAAGGTTTTCAGATCGCTCTTCAGCTGTTCATCGGCACTGCCGAGTCTGACCCAGGACATACTGGCAGGGAGTTTGACGATACCGCCGCTGATGACTCTGGCGGAATCAATCAGTCCGTATTTTTTCGCGAGATCCGCGATTGCTCTTCCGGTTGTCTTCGTTTCATAAGCATGTCTGTGCAGATAGTCGGGAAGCCTGCCGAACAGTCTGACAAATTCCTGGATCTGGGCGTCAAATTCAAGCATGATCTGATCATAATTGACATGATCATGGTCATTCTCATCTGTATCAAGCGCTCTGTTCTCGCTGCTCGTGAGAAAGCTGCCGTCTTCATGGGTCAGTTCCGGAACTGCTTCGTATCCCAGCAGAGAGGAACCTGTGGATGCGTTCAGATCCACACCCAGCGCAATCCGGTCCAGATATGGTCTGATCATTTCCGCAGCTTCTTCTCGCCAGGCATATTCATGAACTTCCCGTATTGCGGATGATGCCGTTTCTGATGCCGTAGACGATACCGGCCGCTGCTCCCGGTGTGATGCCGTAATCATCTGACTGCACCAATAATTTCATACTGTATCCTCTTCTTTCAAATTTATTTTACCGTATCAGAAACCATGCATGAAAGTATCCTCATGGTATATCATTTCATGCGTTTCGGGCATATGAATTACTGTATCTTCAATGCAGTCCCCTGAATGCTCTGCGGCGGCAGGATCATTTCCAGTTTTCCGTTTTTCACGGTGCAGATGACTTCCCGCGGCTGTATTGCCATTACAGGTTCCCCTTCAAATGCCAGCCTGTTTTTTGCCTTCAGGTCATCGCACTGCAGGATTTCACCGGATGCCATTCCATTCTTTACAGGCATATGATCAATCACAAGTCTGTAAGGAACAGGAGAAGTATTGACTGCCTTCATATACAGGGTATCTTCCGATTTCGTTGCGGAAACATACACGCCGGCATGAACTTTCTGCGGAAGTTCTCCTTCCAGCGGCACTGCGGTATGTCCGTAATACTTGCCGAACAGCTGCTGGGTGTAATAGTTGGCAGAAGGACAGACACAGGCAGGATTGAAATCAATCAGATTGGCATACCAGTTCTCACTGTCGATCAGATTGAACAGAGGCGCATACGAACTCATTTCCACCACATTGCCGTTTCTTTCCATGCCTGTCATGAATGCCGCTTCCCCCAGAGCTGATGCCATGGTGTTGGTGTTTTCAATAGTCATCTCTTTCCGGGAGTGCAGATCATTGGCAGAATATTCACCCATATAGACTTTTGACGTTCCTCTGGGATAATTGTCAAAGCGGTGTGCCTGCCGTTCAAACCATTCCGGAGAATGATAGGAATGTTCATCAAGAAGATCATTCGGATATCTTCTGCGGATAAAGCGCCAGTATGGGTCCAGTTCTTTTCGCTGAGGCTTATGACCGCCGCACATGATCAGTGTGATGGATGGATCTTTCTTTCTGACTGCCTCCGCGATCTTCGTGAATTTTGCCAGGTATTCTTTTCCGTAGTTCTCGTTCCCGATGCCGATCCTGTCCAGGAAGAACGGTTCAGGATGTCCCATGGAAGCACGCAGGGCAGCCCATCTGTTCGTTTCGGGATCGCCCTTTGCGAAATCAATCAGATCAAGATAATCCTGTACGATCTGTTCTTCAAATTCTCTGCTTTCCAGCGGTATATCCTGAAAATCAAAACTGTGCACTTCTTTGCGGATCTGGCATGCCAGTCCGGCATTCAGTGTCGGCAGCGGACGCATATTCAGGTCTTCGCACAGACAGAAGTATTCATAAAAGCCGATCTGATAGGACTGGCAGTATCCGCCGTCAGGTTGTTTCTCCGCCCAGAGACAGAACTTCGGCTTTCTCTCCCACAGTTCTCCGACGGTATCTTTCCAGTGATAGGAATTGTCTGGGTCCATCCCCTCCACGATGCATCCGCCCGGGAAGCGCAGGAATGCGGGATGTAGCGCCTGCAGTGTCTCAATGAGGTCTCTTCGGAATCTGCCGTGGTGCCACTTGGGATCCGTCGCGCCCCAATGATCTGCGCAGTAAAATTCAACGACATCCATGTCCAGGCCGCCTTCACCGTCAAATGCAATGCAGAGCCTGCCATATCCCGATGATATGCCAGATACCGTCACACGAAGACGCTGCCACTCTTTTTCCGCATCCGGTATTGTGCCTTTTTTTGTCAGCGCGTTTCCTGTTCCGTCTTTGATCTGAACATAGATGTTCCCTTCATAGCCTTCACTGCGAACAAAGCAGGAAAACACATATGTTTCACCCTTTGTGATACTGACGGCAGGACGGTCGCCGTAATGGCCACCATGATATCCTTCATTGACCAGACAGCTCTGCGGATTTACATCCAGCTTCGCGTATCTGCTTACGCCAGGTCCGCCCTTCCTGCAGAATGTCATTTTTCCATTGGAAAGATGCCAGTAGCGCAGAGGATCGGATACCTTTTTCATAGTGTCCGGATCCATGTATTCACCGTCAAAGCTGTAATTATTCACGGCATTCGCGTTCAGTCCCCCATCCGCCGCAAAACCGATGTCTTCCAGAAAGATGCCATAAAGCTTGTCGCTGATCGGATATGCCTTTTCCTCGCACAGAGAAAGACGCCTGGTCTCAACTGTCTTTTTATTCATTATGACCACCTCAGTACTTCTTGATCTGATTCTATTGTATCAGTGAGAAAGCAGAAAGAAAAAGAGCATGATCTCCAGGCAGGATAACCATGCCCTTGAAAAGAAATATATTCTTAGAACGTGTGCATTTCATAACTTCAGGATATCAGGCAAAATCTGTTTGACTGGAAATATGCCAGTAAGACATTCAAAGATTTTGACTTTAAACAAAAAGTTCATCGATTACTAAACTTTTTTTACTTTTAATCATATTAATTCAGTTATCAATAATGTTTTCTTCACTTAGAATCTTTTCAATTAATTCCATTTCGCTGCTCCTCTTTCTACTTGTAAATCATTCAGAACCATCCCAA
>ONSK01000114.1 GCA_900320455.1 uncultured Erysipelotrichaceae bacterium
GCCCTGGATGAGTAAAGACGGAGAGAAATCTCCGTTTTTATTCTGTATAATTGATTTGATGAAAAAAGACAGAAATGAAGGATTCCTGCCGGTATCAAGGCGGGATATGGAAAACAGAGGAATTACACAGTTTGATTTCGTATATGTGTGCGGTGATGCGTATGTGGATCACTCATCTTTCGGCGCGGCGATTATCTGCCGCATCCTGGAGGCCAACGGCTACAGCGTCGGCATGATTGCCCAGCCCGACTGGCGTGATCCGGCGTCGGTGACGATCCTCGGCGAACCGCGTCTTGGTTTTCTGGTATCTTCCGGAAACATGGACTCAATGGTCAATCACTACACCGTCGCAAAGAAGAGAAGGCAGTTTGACGCCTACAGCCCCGGCGGCGCGATCGGAAAGCGTCCGGACTATGCGGTGACCGTCTACTGCAATCTGATTCGCAGAACATACAAAAAGACGCCGCTGATTGCCGGCGGCATTGAAGCATCTTTAAGAAGAATGGGACATTACGACTACTGGTCCGACAAGATCAGAAGGTCTGTTCTGCTCGATGCCGGTGCGGATCTGATCTCATACGGCATGGGTGAAAAGAGCATTGTGGAAATCGCCGATGCTCTGAACAGCGGTCTTGATGTCAGAGACATCACCTTTATCAGAGGAACGGTATATAAGACAAGGGATGAGGAAAGCATCTATGATGCGATCCGTCTTCCTGACTTTGAAGAGATCCGTGACAACAAGCGGAAATACGCGGAGAGCTTCAACATCCAGTATCAGAATACCGACCCGTTCACGGCAAAGAGACTGTATGAATGTTATGACGGAAAGATGTTCGTCGTGCAGAATCCGCCTGCCGAACCGCTGACAGTGCATGAGATGGATGCGGTCTACCGCATGCCTTTCATGCGTGCCTATCATCCGATGTACGAGAAAGACGGCGGTATTCCGGCCTGGGGAGAGATCAAGTATTCCCTCACCAGCAACCGCGGCTGTTTCGGTGAATGCAACTTCTGCGCGCTGACATTCCATCAGGGAAGAATCGTGCAGGTCAGAAGCCATGAATCGATCATCGAGGAGGCAAAGCAGTTTTTGAATGAAAAGGACTTCAAGGGATATATCCATGACGTCGGCGGACCGACAGCGGAATTCCGCAGACCGGCCTGCGACAAACAGCTGAAATACGGCGCCTGCACAAACCGCAAGTGCCTGTATCCGAAACCCTGTCCGAATCTTGTCGTTGATCACAGCGATTACCTCGAACTGCTGAGGAAGCTGAGAGCGCTGCCGAAGGTGAAGAAGGTATTTGTCCGCTCGGGTATCCGCTTTGACTATCTGCTCGCGGATCCTGACAGAACGTTCCTGAAGGAACTGTGCGAACACCATGTCAGCGGCCAGCTGCGCGTTGCGCCTGAGCATATCTCTGACAATGTGCTTTCAAAGATGGGAAAGCCCCAGGTATCCGTATACAACCGCTTTGTGCGTGAATTTGAAAAGATGAACGCATCATTAAATAAAGAACAGTACTGCGTGCCGTATCTGATGTCTTCCCATCCGGGAAGTACACTGAAGGATGCGATCGCGCTTGCGGAATACCTCCATGAGCACCGGCTCAATCCGGAACAGGTACAGGATTACTATCCGACACCTTCGACGATCTCCACCTGCATGTACTATACGGGTCTTGATCCGGAAACGATGAAACCGGTCTACGTCGCAAGAAATCCGCATGAGAAGGCAATGCAGAGAGCTTTGATCCAGTACCGTGATCCGAAGAACTATGATCTCGTCAGGGAAGCTCTGCAGAAAGAGAACAGGACGGATCTGATCGGATTCGGTCCGCACTGTCTGATTCCGCCGCGCAAGATGGGACCTTCCAAAGGAAAGAAGCCATACAGCGCGCACGAAAACAGCCGCAAAAACAATCAGAGAAACGGAAAGAAAAATGACAGAAGATATTCTGGAAAACCTGAATGATGAACAGAGAGAAGCGGTGACATCCACCGAAGGTTTTGTGCGTGTCATTGCCGGGGCAGGCTCCGGCAAAACAAGAGCGCTGACCCGCCGCTTTGCTTTTCTCGTGAACGAGCTGGGCATCCGTCCCGGCAATATTCTCTGTGTCACGTTTACCAATAAAGCCGCAAATGAAATGCGCCAGCGCATTCATCAGCTGACCGGTGACAATGACACAGGCTATATCAATACCTTCCACGGATTCTGCGTATCCGTCCTGCAGGAGGATTCCCACGCGATCCATTATCCCAAAAGCTTCCTGGTGCTGGATAATTCCGACATTGATCAGATGCTGGAAACGATCTATGAAGAACGGCATCTGAGCCTGAAGGATATGACGTTCTCCGCTGCCAGGGACTACTTTGAAATGCGGAAGGGACTGTATGAACCGGACTATTACAGATTCCTGACAGATATGAAGACAGAAGATCTGCACAGGAAATACCTTGAAGCCATCGATGTGAAGGATATCCTGTTCTACGGCTATCTGTACCAGGAGAAGAAATGCTTCGGGGTGGATTACAACGATCTGCTGTTTCTGACGATGCATATCTTCAGAACGCATGAGGATATCTGCCTGAAGTGGCAGAAGCGTCTGGAATATATCATGATTGATGAATTCCAGGATATTGATCCGCCGCAGTATGAACTGATGGAAATGCTCTGTGCCTATCATGGCAATCTGTTCATCGTCGGTGATCCGGACCAGACAATTTATACATGGAGAGGCGCCAATGTGCGCTTCCTGATGGATTTCCCGCAGAAGTTCCCGAATGTGAAAACGATCATGATGATGAAGAACTACCGTTCCACACCGCAGATCATTCACGCCGCGAATTCACTGATTGAAAAGAATCACCGCCGTATTGAGAAGAACCTTCTGCCGGTGCTTCCCGAAGGCATTGACGTCCGCTATCATCACGCGAAATCGCAGGAAAAAGAAGCGGAATGGATCGCTTCAGAGATCAGAAAGCTTGTTTCTCAGGGAGTTTCTCTGCATGACATCACCGTGCTTTACAGAGCGCATTATGTCAGCCGCAGCATTGAGGACATGTTCCTGAAGGAAGAGATTCCATACAGGATCTACAGCGGCGTGCAGTTCTATCAGAGGGCTGAAATCAAGGATGCGCTGAGCTATCTGCGCATGATCGCATTCCGCGATGATCTTTCCTTCATGCGCATTGTCAACACGCCGAAGCGCAATATCGGAAAACGGCGCATTTCCTTTCTGCAGGAAGAAAGCGAAAAGACAGGAGCTTCGCTGTATGAGACGCTGAAGCTGCACGCTGAGGACGAGCTCTTTGCGGGCACCAGAGCCAGATCGTTCATCGATCTGATCGAAAGCTATTCCGCCGTGGATTCCTCGCGTCCTGTTTCGGAAACGCTGCGCAAGATCCTGGAGGAAAGCGGATATGAGAAAATGCTCAGAACTGCGGGCAGCCAGGACAGGCTGGACAATCTCGCTGAGCTGAAACAGGCGGTCTATGAATATGAGACAACGTGCGGGGAAGAGACGGATCTTGCGGCATATCTGAACCATATCGCGCTGTTTACCAACAGCGATACGGCAGAAGCGAAGGACCAGGTCAGAATGATGACGATTCATTCCGCGAAAGGTCTGGAATTCCCGTATGTCTTCCTTGCGGGCATGAATGAAGGCATCCTGCCTTCCAGAAAGACATCCAGCGAAGACGCCATGGAAGAAGAGCGCAGGCTTGCCTTTGTGGCATGCACAAGAGCGGAGAAGGGGCTGTTCCTTTCCGACAGCGAAGGAAGGAACTTTGACAATTCCAACCGCTATGTATCGCGCTTTGTGCTCGATATCGACAGGGAATATATTGTGTACGATGAAGAGCTGACACCATCCCTGATCAAGGACACAAAGGACTACATCATGCGCTTCAATGCCCGCTTTGCGCCGGATATCAGTGCGCTGAGCCTGCATATCGGCGACCGGGTGGAACATCCCGTCTTCGGCGAAGGAACCGTGATTGAAATCGATACGGAACAGGAAAAGGCCGTATTCGTGAAATTTGACAGAATGACAACAGCCAGAGGCATTGCCCTCAGGGCTGCGGGCAAGCTGAAAGTCATCAGAAAACAGGAGGTATCGTAAATGCTTGAAACAGGCACAAAGGCACCGGAGTTCACACTGAAAGACCAGGACGGCGTCAGCCATTCCCTCAGTGATTACCGGGGACAGAAAGTGATTCTCTATTTCTATCCGAAAGACAACACGGCCGGATGCACAAAGGAGGCATGTTCCTTCCGTGATAGGTATCCGCAGATCAGGGAAAAAGGCGCTGTTGTTCTCGGTATCTCCAAAGACAGCATTGCATCGCACAAGAAGTTCGCCGAGAAACAGGAGCTTCCGTTCACGCTGCTTTCCGATGAGGACATTTCCGTCATCAAGGCATATGACGTATGGCAGGAAAAAAGCATGTACGGCAAGAAGTACTTCGGCATTGAAAGAAGCACCTATCTGATTGATGAGGAAGGAATCATCATCAAGACATACCGCAAGGTAAAGCCGGCTGATCACAGCGCGGAAGTTGCCGGAGACCTCTGATGAAGATCATCCTTTCCCCGGCCAAGAACATGCGGGAGGCGGATGACTGTCCGTCTTATGAAACGATGCCTGTTTTTCTTGAACAGACAGAAATCCTGCTGGAAAAGATGAGATCCATGAACCGGGATGAGCTGAAACAGATGTGGAACTGCAGCGACAGCCTGGCAGAGAAGAACGCAGACCGTCTGGAATATATGAATCTGCGCAGCCGTCTGACCCCGGCCCTGTTTGCCTATACCGGGCTTGCCTTTCAGCACATCTCCGCCGGAGCGATGACAGAGACGCAGCTGGCGTATCTGCGGGATCATCTGTATATCCTGAGCGGCTTCTATGGCGTTCTGAGACCATTTGACGGCATTGTGCCGTACCGCCTGGAGATGCAGGCAGTCATGCCGGAAGCCGGCGATCTGTATACCTTCTGGAACAGCAGGATCCATGATGAAATCTGTGACAATGACAAAGTCATCGTGAATCTTGCCTCAAAGGAATACTCACAGTGTCTCAGCCGTTACCTGAAAGAGGATGAGCGCATGATTACCTGCGTATTCGCAAAGCTGAAAAACGGGAAACCCGTTTCCGGCGGCACAAAGGCGAAGATGGCAAGAGGCGACATGGTCTGGTGGCTGAGCGAAAACAGAACAGAAGACCCTGAAGACATGAAGAAATTCGCTCAGGGATACACATACAGCGAAGCATTATCAAGTGAGACGGAATATGTATTCCTGGAAAAAGGAGAGCAGAGAGATGAGTGAAAGACGGGAGAAAGAAATCGACGAAGCGGTCAACGCGGCCAATGAAGCACTGTATTATCTCGGCATCGCTGAAGAAAAGCTGGACGCGGCACGCGGCTGGGGCATCGCTGATATCATCGGCGGCAGAATGTTCACGACGATGATGAAGCGCTCAAAGATGACCGAAGCCACAAACGCGATGCGCGCTGCCAAAGACGCGCTGGACAGGCTTGACAGAGAACTGAAAGATGTCGGCGGCTATCAGGACCTGGATACGGATCTGGATTCCTATCTCGGAATCTCCGATTATCTCTTTGACAATGTGCTCATCGATATGATGACCCAGTCACGCATTTCCAGTGCGTACAACAGCGTGAAAAACGCCATCAGCGAGGTGGAAGGCATCCTTGACGCGCTTTCCGATATCTCATACGAAGAAGAAAGAAACGGGTAAGTGATGTGCCGGAATTGACCGGCACATTTTCTTATACTTCTGCTATCATGTTTCTATGGAACGATACTATTCGTTTGCGGAATACTGCCGGAAGACATTTCATAAAAAACTGTACAGAGCAGCTCTCGATGCCGGTATGACCTGTCCGAACAGGGACGGGACAAAAGGAACACGGGGCTGCATTTTCTGCAGTGCCGCAGGATCCGGCGACTTCGCGGTCCGCTTTGACGGCGGGAAGCTGGAAAGAGAAGATCTCATCTATAATCATCAGGACGCTGAAGAGGGCAGCTTTATTGCCTACTTCCAGTCCTTCACAAACACCTACGCGCCTGCTGAGAAGCTGTACAGGCTGTACGCGGCCGCGCTGAACAATCCGCTGTTTGCGGGCATCTCCATCGCCACCCGGCCCGATTGCGTGAGCGGA
>ONSK01000066.1 GCA_900320455.1 uncultured Erysipelotrichaceae bacterium
ATTTCCTTCAGTTTCTTCCGGTAATTCTCATTTCTCACTTTGCGTCCGTCATCGTTATACGTGTATTTCTGCCTGCACGGCAGTTCTTCCAGATACTCCAGAAAATCCTTCTCGTATGCGGTATATGCGTTTGAGTCGAAGGAAAGAATGTCTTCGGGAATGTACAGAGGATATTCCGCAGACCTTTCTGCGACGATATAGTGCATTGTCTGCATGATGCCGCCTCTTGTCTTCAGATCTTTCAGAACGATCAGCCGCATCATTTCGTCTCTTTCATCTTCACTGTACAGTTCATCGACCTCATAGATCCGGTAAATGAGATCTTCTCTTCTCACAATCAGGGAAAAGGCGAGATACTCCTTACGCGTGATTTTCGGATACTTGTTTTGCGCTGCCGTTTCTTTGTATACTGTCCAGAGTTCCTCAAGATCGATCACGCCGTAAAGTTTCGCAGCCGCAAGAAACAGTCTGTGAAGAAATTCTGATTTCTTCTCAGTGATGCCTTCCTTCGTCAGCATCTTCGCAATTGTTTTTTCCGATAACGGTCTGGGGTATGCCATGATATGCCCTCCTGCAATATCAATTTCATTATTGCACAGGAGTATCCTGTCTGTACGGATTTCATGCCTGTGCGATATCATAATGGCAGTAAGGAAGAACAGCTATGACAGAATACAGAATCATGACACTGAACATGTTGACGGATACTCTCTACAGTTATGGTGACAGCCGCTTCAGCCGCCGCATTCACGCAATCAATGAGATGATCAGAGCAAATGATCCTGATCTGATCGGTGTACAGGAGATGACTGAGAACATGCTGCCGTACATGGATACGATCTTTGAGGATTATGCCATGATCGGTGAAAAGAGACATTCCCGCTTTCTGAATGAGTATTCTTCCATTCTGTATAAGAAAGACAGATTCAGTGTTTTAAAGCAGAATACCTTCTGGCTGAGTCAGACACCTGATCAGAAAGGTTCCAAGTTCTTCTTCAGCCAGTTCCCGAGAATTACGACATTCGCTGTATTCAAAGACGACAAAAACAATCAGGCTTTCTCGTTCTTCAATACCCATCTGGATCATATCTTCACCTTTGTCAGAAACACGCAGGCTCAGGTATTGCGCAATCTGATCATGAAACACAGTGAAGGTGTATTCACTGCGGTCACCGGTGATTTCAATGCCGTGCCGGATTCTGAACCGCTGCGCATTGTATGCAGTACCGGATTGAAAGATACCTCTGATATTTCTATTGGTTCAACACTCCGGGGACCAATCGGAAGCAGAGCCAACGGTAACAAACCGATCGATCATATTCTGATCAGTGATCACATAAACAAATACACACTTACAAAACTGGATCAGAAATACAGCAACATATGGCCAGGTGATCATTATCCATTGATGATTGCATTTGAGCTTTGATCTCTCAGATAACAAAATGACCTCATACCTGATATGAAGTCATTTTTGTTATATGTGTATTGATCATTTCACTGCATGAGATTCATACAGTTCTTTCAGTGTTTCTCTGTTCAGCCAGTATGTCAGATCTTCCGGCTTGTCAATCACAGCATTGCCTATGAGTTTTGCGGCCATGCCGGTATATTTTTCTCTTTCATCCCAGGTTTCAAAGACTGCCGCACGTTCGATTGGCTGTATATCCATTCTCGGCCAGACTGCCTTGGCAGCTTCGGCAAAGACAAACAGTGCGCCGTCATACAGCTTCACCATCTCATCCACAGATGCGGGAGGTTCACTTTCCCGGCGTTCCAGGATCTTTGAAAGACGGTCGCGCACTTCATTGTTCTTCTTAATGGTAATACCGATCAGCACACCTTCCGGATCCGGCAGATGCAGGATGGTCTCTTTCTCAGGAGTGACAATTTCAAGTTCCGCTCCAAGCAGGAAGAACCCTATCAGCATTTTCCGATCTCCGCCAAGCTTTTCAAAAACATCTTTTCTTTCACTGATGCAGCGTTCAATGATGTCACTTTCTTCCGTAAAGCATACTTTGCCGGAAAGACGGAATACGGTTTCACTCTCTTTCATGCACAGCTGGATATATGGTGTTTTGCTTAATTCCGCATACATGCGGCTGCTTTTGACTGTCATGAAATACAATGCGTCATTCTGTGTAAACAGGTATGAGACAGGTCTTGCCTGCGGTCTTCCATCCAGTCCCACAGTAGCGGCATATGCATCAGTGGATTCCAGTATACGAACTGCTGTTCCAAGAGGATCTTTCTGATCAGTAACTGCTTTCTTCTTCATAATGTCTCCAATGTTCATTTCACAAAGGTCTTGATTTCCTGTTCCAGAAGACGGAATACATTTGCGACCAGGTAGCCGTCCGCAATCGCATGATTCAGACGGACAGTCACGGGCATGACAAGCCTCCCATTCTCTTCTCTGTATTTTCCCCAGTTGATAATCGGTGCAAAGAAGAGATAGCCGTCAGGCAGTTCCAGATGCAGTGCGTCATATGACAGCCATGAGATATACGAGGCATCAAACCAGTTTGGATGATTTGCACTGTCCAGCATGTATTCCCTTGTCTGCTTTGCGTTTTCAACATCCTTCAGAGCACCGGCATAGAATGTCTCATAGTCTTCATTGTATTCCGTATATACGGGAGTGCATGTCTCTGTATCTTCATGGAATACATACTGGGTGGGATTGATTACGTCATAGCAGATCAGCTCATCTGTCTGCCAGAGATATCCCATCCTGTAATCCTCCCGGGAATTAAGAACTTTGGAAAGAATATACAGGAAATTAATATAGAACTTTGTGCCGTTCTCTTTGGACCATGTCACAAGATCTGTGACATCAATTCTTGCGGTGATGGAAGTGGAGGCCTTGCAGTCCTCTGAGAAGTGACGGAACACACCCTTCCGGTAGTATGTTTCTCTGTCAATTACCTTGTAGTTCATATGAATCATCTCCTGTGTCTCCTGCATTCATTGTACATAAAAGAAGATCAGATGTATCGTTCTGATCTTCTCAATAACTGTTCAGTGACGGAAATACATGATGACTGAGATAACCAGCACAATCACAGAAACAAAGATACCTGCATATCCTCCCCACATCGCTCCGATGGCATTGAATCCATCAAAGCCATGGGCATGATCTGAATAGAGATTGCCCAAAAACAGATAGACGGAACATACCGCCAGCATGATCAGACTGATAAGAATTCTGTTACTGCCTTCTTCAAAGTATTTCATGAACAGAAAGATCATTGGAGGTATTGGACTGGTGATGATCATCAGTATGATAAATATCAGTAAACCCATAGTGTTCTCCTGAGTTCAGTATAGCATTCTGAATGTGAATCAGAAGTGGAAGTGGTTTCTTTATCTTCAATTGATAAATGATGTATTCAAGTTCTTTACCTGATCGGTGTTCATGATGATTTTCTGTTGATGATATGCTTATAAAACACTCTTTATTATTTATAAAATGTGTTTTTAAAGAATGATTCTTTCTTTAACAATTCAGGAACACGTTCAATCAACAATTCCATCGCTGCTTCCGCACAATCATGATATTCATCGTATTTTTCCTTAGTATTAAGGTTCCCAGGAGTATGATAGACAGAAGCCGCACGATGTTCTAATTCCTTTAAGCCATCAATCAATTCTCTATAGTTGTAATCCCCTTTTTCATCAGCAAATAAAGATTTCA
>ONSK01000063.1 GCA_900320455.1 uncultured Erysipelotrichaceae bacterium
GATCATTCCAAGATCGATCGTTCCCCTGTCAATCATCGCGGTAATCTCTTCGGCATTGCCGGAGTAGAGATGAAAGCGTACGCCGGGATGCAGTTTCTTGAACGACGTGATCTTCTCGGCGAGATCATCGAAGCTTTCGATTTCCGCGGCGCCGATGTACAGATCGCCGCTCAGTTCCGTGCTTCCGCTGTTTTCCTGTTTTGCCTTTTCATACAGACGCAGGATATCCTGCGCTGTTTCCCGGAACAGGATACCGTCTTCCGTCAGGGTGATCTTTTTGTTTGATCTGACAAACAGCTTCCTTCCAAGTTCCTCTTCCAGCTCCATCAGCTGTCTGGAAACGGTCGGCTGGGAAACATGAAGCTGTTCTGCCGCATGGGAGATATTCTCTTCCGCCGCGGCAGCCAGGAAATATTCCAGTACTCTGAGATCCATATGCGCTATCCTTTCCTGTCATTGATCACGGCATACAGCTTCAAATCGCTGAATGAGCCGTCTCTGTTTTTCTGGGCGTCCTTCATGATTCCTTCAAAGGACATGCCGCTCTTTTCCATCACCCTTCCGGATGCGGTGTTCTCAATATGGTGTGTGGCATAGACACGGTGTGCTTCGATCTTCTCAAACGCATAGTTAATTATTGCCGATACCGCTTCCGTGGCATAGCCCTTTGACCACCAGCGGGATCCGATACTGTAGCCGATCTCCATCGAATCGCTGTCTTCATCGATATGAAAAAGACCGATACTGCCGATGACAGTATCATCAAGGGTCACCGCCCAGCCGTAAAAGTCCGGATCATTCTGATAGTTTTCAATATGCATTTGAAGAAAACGGGCTGCGGATTCTCTGTCCGCGTAAGGCGCGAAGCTGATCCAGCGGTTTACCAGCGGATCGCTTCCGTAGTTCTCATATACGTCATCCAGATCATTCTCTCTGAACTGACGCAGCACAAGTCGTTCTGTTCTGATTTCTGCTGTACCGGGATGATTCATTGGACCTCCTTATAACGGCAGATAGGTGCCGATGACTGCCAGCACAACAGCCGGCAGAAGATTTGCGACGCGTACTTTCTTTCCGAATACCAGATTGATGCCGACACAGAAGATCAGGATCGATCCGATCATGGAAACACCGGTGACTGCCGCATCTGTCATCAAGGGTGAAAGCAGACCGGCAAGCAGGGTGATGCTTCCCTGGAAGAGAAAGACCGGGATGGCGGAAAAGACGCATCCTTTTCCCATGGAAGAAGACATGACAGCGATGATGATGAAGTCCAGCACTGCCTTGACAGACAGTGTGGACGGATCATGCAGGATGCCGTCCTGGATCGCGCCGACGATTGCCATGGCGCCGATGCATACGGTTAATGAAGCTGTCACGAAGGCGTTGGTGAAGCCGGCATCCTTCGCATTGCCGCTCTTTTTCTTCAGCCAGTCACCGAAGCGTTCAAAGCCGTCTTCGATGTTGATCAGCTCTCCGATGATCGCGCCGATGGAAATGCACAGCACGACAAACATCGACTGTCCGCTTGTAATGGCAGCACCATCCGCTTTTAACATACCTTCCATTGCCCCGGCAATTCCGAGAAACAATACGGATACACCGCATGCTTTTGTCAGTGCCTCCTGCTGTATTTCATTGAACAGTTTTCTGGTGATTCCGCCAGCCAGTCCGCCAAGAAGGATTCCTGCCGTATTGATCAGTGTTCCAAGTCCCATCATACACTGTATTCTCACTTCCCAATCTCTTTCAGATAAAACAGATCCATCGCCGAGTGGACAGCGTCCTCAGGACGGCTGATCATCCGGAATCCGTTTTTCTCATACAGCTTTAAAGCCTCTTTCAGAACAGAATGTGTTTCCAGATACATCTTCCTGTAACCTGCTTCATATGCTTTCTGTGTGATATGATCCAGCATCATCTGTCCATACCCCTGATGACGCATCTCTTTTTTCAGATACAGCTTCTGCAGTTCACAGCATTTCTCATATCCACTGTATTTCGCAAAGCCGGCGCCGGCAATCAGGATGCCATTCTCAAGCATCACTTCGTATGCCGCATCGGGAATGTCTGCGTAATGTCTGCTCAGATGATCCAGTGAGGCATCAAAATAAGCAGTCCCGGGAATATCCAGATGCACTTCCTCCAGACTGCTGCGGATGATCTCTGCCATTGCGGCATCTTCGTTTTCTGTGATTGCCCGGAATTCGATCATCTCATTCTCCATCTGTATCAATCGCGTCAAAAAATGCTTTGATCTCTTCCGCGTCAAATGAGGATATCATCCTGCCGTCATCCGGATCCAGCACACGGTAATGCCTGGAAATCAGATTCTGCTGGATGCGGTATCCGTTCTTTTCATTCAGATCTGTCCACCAGACCTTTCCGCCCATCGTCTTCGGATAGGAAACGCCGGTATCCGCGAAGGCAACTGCCCGGATCATATCTGAAAGCTCACCGCCGTATGTCTCCTGTAACAGACGGCTTCCGGAGAATGTCACTGCCAGTGTCACGCATTCCGTCCACTGCAGATTTCTTCTTCCCATTTCTGTCTGCACGAGTGATTTCTTTGAGATGCCGAGAACTTTTGCCATCTGTTCCTGGCTGAAGCCGGCTTCCTGACGGAGGGAACGCTCAATTTCACTCAGCTGATGGATCAGGTCTTTTCTTTCCATACATGTTATCCTCAGTGCAATTCTACACTTCTGCTTTTTTCAGCGCAATGAAAAAGCTGTGCGGACACAGCTTCTTACTTCTCTTACTTCTTGAATCCGTCTCTCAGGGAAACGCTTCTGTTGAATACCAGATGATCAGCTGAGCTGTCCTTGTTGTCAAGGCAGAAGAAGCCGACACGCATGAACTGGAATGTCGGAGCGTTTGTGCCCGTGCGGTTTTCACGCGCATCAAATTCTCTTGCGACATCCTGCATGGATTTTTCAACCTTGCAGTTCTTCAGAACTGTCAGGCTTTCCGGATTCAGCGCTTCCAGGAAGTTCTTGTCCGGTCCGTCCGGGTTCGGATCAGAGAAGAGGTTGTCATACAGACGTACTTCCGCATCAAGGCAGTTCTCACTGTCAACCCAGTGGATCGTTGCGCCTTTGACTTTTCTTCCGTCTGCCGGATCACCGCCTCTGCTTTCCGGATCATATTCGCAGAGCACTTCCACGACATTGCCGTTTTCATCCTTGACGCAGCCTGTGCATGTGACAAGGTACGCTCCCTTGAGTCTGACCTCGTTGCCGGGATACATTCTCTTGTACTTGGGAACCGGTGTCTCAAGGAAGTCATCTTCCTCGATCCACAGGTGTTTTGAGAATGTGATGTCATGTGTTCCGTCTGCCGGATTTGTCGGGTTGTTTTCAACAGTGAATGTTTCAGACTGTCCTTCCGGATAGTTTGTGACTGTCAGCTTTACCGGATGGAGAACCGCCATGGTTCTCTCTGCAGTTGCGTTGAGATCTTCTCTCAGGCATCTTTCCAGTTCAGAGAACGGAATGATGTTGGAGTTCTTCGCGACACCGATAGAATCACAGAAATTGCGGATGGACTTCGCTGTATAGCCGCGTCTTCTCAGACCGCACAGCGTCGGCATTCTCGGATCATCCCAGCCGGAGACATATTTCTCTTCCACAAGCTGTCTCAGCTTTCTCTTGGACATGACCGTATGATCAATGCCCAGACGCGCAAACTCGATCTGTCTCGGTTTGTGATACGGAATGGAAACATTCTCGACCATCCAGTTGTACAGAGGTCTGTGATCTTCATATTCCAGCGAGCACAGGGAATGTGTAATGCCTTCCAGAGCATCCTGGATCGGATGCGCGAAGTCGTACATCGGATAGATGCACCACTTTGTGCCCTGGCGGTGGTGGTTGATGAAACGGATACGGTAGATGACCGGGTCACGCATGTTGAAGTTGCCGCTGGCAAGATCGATCTTCGCTCTCAGCGTCATCTTTCCTTCTTCGACTTCACCGTTCTTCATCTTTTCAAAGAGTCTGAGGTTCTCTTCGATCGGTCTGTCGCGGTACGGAGATCTTGCCGGTGTGGTTGTGTCTCCTCTGTATTCCCTGAACTGTTCCGGTGTCAGCTCGCATACATATGCCAGTCCCTTCTTGATCAGTTCAACCGCGTATTCATAGTCTTTCTCAAAATAGTCGGATCCGTAATAGAATCTGTCACCCCAGTCGAATCCGAGCCAGTGAATATCCTGCTGGATCGCGTCAACATATTCCGTATCTTCCTTTGCCGGATTGGTGTCATCCATTCTGAGGTTGCATAAGCCGCCGAATTTCTCTGCCATGCCGAAATCGATGCACAGCGCCTTGCAGTGGCCGATATGCAGGTATCCGTTCGGTTCCGGAGGGAAACGGGTATGTACCGTCATGCCTTCAAACTGTCCGCCCGGTGCGATATCTTCTTCGATGAAATTGTAAATGAAGTTACGGTTGACCGCTTCTTCTTCATTCACTGTCTTTGTCTCATCAGCCATATTCACTTCTCCTTTTATCAGTATGTTACTGAAAGTACCTTCACAAGTATATACTAATTTAACACGCAATGCACTGAAGAAAAAGACAGGAATCATGTTCCTGTCTGATGCTCAGAATACGAGTGAATCCGTTGTCGCAAGAAGGTCGATGATATGTCTGCGGCATGATTCGATCAGCGCCTTTTCCTCTGCGGAATCAAGACCTCCTCTGCGAATGGATCTGCGCATGATGCGGGCATAGCCGATCAGCTTTGCCTTGTCAGCGATCTTCTGGATTTCCTCTTCGCTCTTTCCGGCGAAATACAGATGCAGGATCTTCTGCCAGATCTCTCCTCCTGTTTCATAGGAGATGCCCTGGAAGTCCTGGATGATCTGATGATTCAGCTCGCTGAAGCCCTGGTAGGCATTGAAGATGGAGGCAAACTCGAAGACCGGATGTCCGGTGCAGAGCGTATCCATATCAATCAGCAATACTTCGCCATTCTGTAACATGACGTTCTTCAGATGGTAGTCGCCATGCAGCATATTCGGCAGCTCCGGCACTTCCTGTGTCATTCTCAGGAACTTTTCATATTCCGCCTGCGGCAGATAATCCTTCAGGAATGTCACCCATTTGACGGCAACGCTCTTCATCTGCGGCATCGCGCCTTCCTTGACGACTGTGCCATGGATCTTCTTCAGAAGATCCACTGCCAGCTCCACGATCTCATCGATGCGGGAGTTGTCCTGGGCGATGATTTTCGCGAAGGATGTCGCGTTCAGCAGTTCAAATACGGAGCCATAGCCCTCTCCGACCTTGACGACGTCATAGGGAATAGCTGTCGGAATGCCGAGGATCAGCGCTGTTCTTGCCAGTTCTCTTTCACGCTTGATATCCGGCAGGGAATCGGGATTGCGGTATACCTTGACGATCGTATCCGGATCGATTCTGTACACCTTTCCGTTTGCGCCTTCACCGACGACCTCACAGCCTTCAACGGAAATCTTACGGTATGCCTTGGTGATTTCCATCATCTCGGTGAAACCTGTCATATCAAAGATTTCATATACTTCAGAGGATACATTGGTCACCTTCAGCTCACTGTCCTGCTTGCGCAGACGCAGGATCACACGCAGTCCGGCACTGGAGATATATTCCAGATCCGAGCAGTCCACAATGATGGAGCTGCCGGGATACTGTCCCCATGCCTCCGTGATCTCTTTTTCCACCTGCGCTGCATTGGCTGAATCGATGTGGCCTTTCAGCCCGATCGTCAGGATGCCGTCCTCATATTTCGTATTGATCAGTTCCATTTCTCCGCCTCCGGTATCTGTCTGATTGTCTTCTCTCGTTTTCAAAGCGTCCGGCCTTTTCATGCCAGTTCTTTCTTGATGCGAAGTATATTATGACCGTCCCTGTATTCGTAGTCAACGGCATCCATTGTCTTCTTGACGACATAGATGCCAAGACCTCCGACAGTTCTCTGCTCGGCAGTCAGGGTGATATCCGGATCCTGTGTCTTGAGAGGATCGTACGGCTTGCCGTTATCAATAAACGTGATCACGACAGCCAGCGGATTCTTTTCCACTTCCACCTTGACCGTTGCCGGTCCGGTATCCGGACGATAGGCAAATTTGGCGATATTGCTCATGAGTTCATCGATCGCAATATCAATCTGTGTCTGAGCTTTGAGCGGACAGTCAAGCTCTTCGAGCTTGCTGTCAACGAAGGCAGTTACTTCGGGTATATTGTCAATCGTTGCTTCAACTGTCATTTCATGCATTGCAGTACCCCCATCATAGCGAAGCGCCAGCATTGTTATGTCATCAGCCTGCGGCGCACCTGCCGCAAATTCGTCAATGCTCTTTTTCAGGTGTTCACACAGCTGTTCCGGATCTCTTGCCGGATCGTCGTTGACAGCATCCGTGAGTCTGTCCATACCGAACAGAACGTTCTGCGGATCCGCTGCCTCCGTGACGCCGTCGGTGTACACAAACAGACTGTCACCGGGCATCAGCTGTATTTCGTAGCTCTTGTACTTCGTGCGGGTCATTGCGCCGAGCACAAGACCATGTTTGTCTTTGTAAATCTCATATCTGCCGCTTCCGCTGCGGACCAGAGGATATTCATGACCGCCATTGGCTGCTCTGAGGATACCCGTGGAAATCTCCAGGATACCGAGCCATACGCTGACGAACATCTCTGCCGGATTGTTCGCTGTCATCCGGGTGTTCACCTTTGCCAGGATCTCTCCCGGATCCAGCGTGCCGAGCTCTGCGGTATTTGCGATGGTGATGCGTGAAGCCATCATGAACAGCGCTGCCGGAATACCCTTGCCGGATACATCCGCGATCACAAGTGCGAGATGGTCATCATCGATCAGGAAGAAGTCATAGAAGTCACCGCCGACTTCCTTTGCCGGATGCATCGTTGCATACAGCGAGAATTCATTCCTGTCAGGGAATGCCGGGAACTTCCGCGGCAGTGATCCTTCCTGGATCTCTGCGGCGATGCCAAGCTCTGCCGAGATTCTTTCTTCCTCAGCTTTCGCTTCCGCGATATGGTCGACATATCTCTCCATGTCGCGTTCCATATCCGCGATGATCAGCGCCAGACTTTCGATTTCATCACCGGTCTGGATCTTCAGATCACGGAAATGTGTTCCGTGGTCATATCCCTGTCCCTTCTCCGTGATATAGGCACGGGCAGCCTGATTGATCTCGGTGATCGGCTGCACGACGGTCTTTTTCACCAGACGCACAATCACAAGATCCAGCAGTACTGTCAGGATCAGCAGAAACAGAATGTAATAGATCAGGAATCTCTCACTGTTCTGCACAACCCGGTTCATATCCAGATCCGCCATCGACATGATGATGTATCTTTCATTGAAGGAAAGGATTTCCCAGCTGATTGTCAGATATCCGTACTTTGCGGTTTTCTCCGTCACATGGGGAACATCCGTTCCAAACAGTCCCGGTTTTGATTCCGCAAAGTAATTCCTTGTCTCCTGCGCCGTGACATCGTCCCAGTATCCCGGGAAGGACAGTTCATCCTCCACTTCCGAATCAATGATATATACCAGTCTGTCGTTCTTCCTGTCATATGCCGCAAGGTAGACCGCGTAGGCGTCGTTCCTGTCATGAATCTGCTTGACGATTGAACGGACATCCAGGTATTCCTCTGTTTCCAGATGACGGAACAGATCATGATAGGATTCTTCATCCTTCTGCGCGATCGTTGCCTCATCCAGGGAACCGTAGATATCCAGCACGTCACTTGCGAAGTGCATGCATTCCTCATAGCGGTAGATGGCCGAAGCCGTCCTGGCAATATTGTTCGCGATCATCGCGTACTGCGTTCTGACCGCTCCCGAATACAGAAAGAATCCGAAAGCAACAGCCGCGGCGGAAATGATCAGTGAGAAGAGCAGTATGGTATGGAACATTTTTGAACTCAGGGAATAACGAACTCTTTCGAAGTAGTTCATATCCCTGATGCTTTTCTTTCTCATAGAGTCCTCTCTCTTCTGTGCGTTTTATTCAATCGTAAGAATTCCGAGGAATCCTGTTACCTCAAAGATCTCCCTCACCGTGTCATTGATGCCGGTCACTTTCATCTTTCCCTGCTTGTTCATCCTTCTCTGTGAGAAGAGAAGAATTCTCAGACCAGCCGAAGAAATGTATTCAAGTTCAGAGAAATCAAATGTCAGATCTGTGACATCATCCAGTTCTCCCTGCAGGCTGTCTTCCAGTTCCGCTGACGTGACAGAATCAATTCTGCCCGACACCTTCACTGTGAGCGCGTTTCCGCTGCGGTTTTTCACAATCTCCATATATGCACCTCTTTGTTTCATTTGCGGTAATGCTTGAGAAGTTCAGCTGCGCCTTCATAGATATATCTGCGCACGCTTTCTGTTTTGATGATTTCGGGAACGTATTCCTCTCTGATGAATTCGCAGATCTTCCTGCGCAGCACGTCTGCCTCGGGAATCATCTTCGCATAGAAGGCAATGCGTCTGCATCCGGTATACGTAATCAGGCCTGTCATGTATCTTGCGGCAAGCTCGATATTGCCCTCCGGCGTATTCTGAAGGCTGAACGGATTCATCGGGAAGGTCGTGATGGAGGTGATGGCGCTGAGCTGATCGCCGCCGAGATACCCTGCCGTTCCGAGAATCTTCCCGTCATGAACAAGGGCAAAGCTGCCGGCATAGCTGCCTGTCGGAAGGAAATAGAAGGCAATGTCCTCACCGCTGCATTCCCTGAGCGAATAGCCGAGAGCGATGGCATCAGTCACATTCATCAGAATGACCTCAACGCCGTATTTCTCCCTGAGCATGTCCGCGACCGGCATCGAGATGATTCCGGCCTTTGCGTATGTCAGCTTTCCTTCGCTGACGGAGCCCGGTGTCACAAGACAGATCTCATGGATATCCGGATTGGTTCTGGTCACAAGATCAATGATGTCCTCAATGTCTGAGAATACATATTTCTCCTTGACGATCTGGCTTTCCGCAACGATCTTCTCATCACTGCATACGCGGTATGCCAGCTGGGTGCGTCCTTCCATGTCAACGATGGACACATACAGCAATGCGCCGTTGCCAGCCTGCAGAGAACCGATCGCATCGGCTGTGTCCGCTTTCTTCGTTTCCTTCTTTTCCGCGACGCATTCCTTGACGAAGCTGATCATGCCGAGGGCATCATAATTGGAAAAAATCTGCACCGGGATCTCCCGGACGGGAATGTCCTTCATGATCGCGGCCGCGTCCTTGAGACGGTAGCCGATCTGCGGGGCAATCAGGACAATGTCCCTGGTGCTTCCTTCTTCATACAGCTTCTCATACGGCACCGCGTCAAAGTGAATATCCGTGCCGGATGCCTCAGCTGTCTCATTCAGCTTCATTGTGAAATAGGAAGTTGTCAGTCCGCATGTGCAGCAGAGCAGCGCGTTGATCGTGCCGCTGTCCTGCTGTTTCAGCAGCGCTTCCTTCATCTCCTTAAACAGATAACGCGCATGTTCCTCATCAACCAGTTCAAAATGCAGATAGAATACCGTTTCCTCCGCCTTGTTTACAATGCGGTATTCCGCGATTGTAAACTGCAGGAAGTTCACTGTCACATATCCATCCGCGCAGTCAGTATGAAGAATCAGAGTGATTTTGTTATCACTTCTGTCTTCCTCAATCCGATAACTGCCGTCCTGCTGTTCTTTGATCCAGTTCAGCAGGCTTTCTGCTTTCTTCATGCTCTCATCCATGATAGTCTCCGCTTCTAATTCTGTTCTTTCAGATACGACAAAAACATCTTTCATCAATATCGTCCTGTATCAATCATACAATATTTCCATTACATTTTTACAAAAAGAACAGTTGTTCATTCAGAGAGAAACAAGCGAAATCAGCCAGAGAACAAGTGTATTGCATACCGGAACGATCACCGTATCAAGACCGCCCTTGCTGGCCATCTCAGAAAGCGAGGAAACGATGCCGGTCACAGCCGATATCACAACTGCCTGCACAGGCGTATACGGTGAAACCGCAAGCAGCGTCACCAGACACGCCGCAAAAGCGACAGCCGCCATCGCCGCGCTGCCTTCCCATGATTTCATCGGATCCGCGAACCACAGTCTGATCTTGTGTTTTCCAAGCGGTCTGCCCACCCAGGCAGCGGCGATATCACCCAGTCCCCAGGCAGAAACAGCCGCGATCAGGATATACGGCTTCTTCAGGAAACCGACGCAGAACGCGACAAGAACCGCTTCCGAAACAAACAGCAGTAAGAGACTGCTGCGGATCTCTCCCGGCTTCTTCTCCACAAACAGCGCGCTGAAGCGGCTCCAGTTCTCGGCGATCTTCAATGCCGGATACACGACTGCCGCAAAGATCAGCAATGTCAGCGTCTCCGCCAGCCACCCTGTGCCATGAAGAACAACAAAGATCGAAGACGTAAAGGCCGCAACATGCAGAAGCTTGCGGAAGATATTCTTCGGCAGACGGAAGATTCCCTGGGTGATGATCAGCGCTGCCGCAAAGCTGATGATATATGTGAAATACCTTCTGAATGTGATCAGCACTTCCATTGTCAATGGATGTGAAAAGATCACTTCCCGGTAATTCAGAAGAATCATGGCTGCCCCAAGCACCGTTAATACCGCGCCTGTCGCAAGACCCACCGTACGATTGCTTACACGATTCGCAAATCTGGCGGATACAAGCGAGGCAATTGTCGCAAAGATAATGCAGACAAGCATCACATGCCACTTTTCCAGAATGATTGCCGGATGAATCAGGATATGGCTGATTGAGGCAATGAATGCCGTAAACGTCATGATAAAGGTGCTTGTTCCGACCGCGGATTTCAGATCCATGCCAAGAAAAGCAGTAAAGACCACAAGCATCATCATCCCGCCGCCGGTGCCGACAAAGCCTGTCCCGAAACCAATTGTCAGACCAAAGAACAGAGAGATGACAATTTCCTTCCAGTCCAGCTTCTCGCCTTTGGAAACAGTCTCCTTCCGGCTGGTATCCGGACTGATCAAAAAGCGGATGCCGATGGCAAACGTCAGAAACAGCGTAAAGCTGCCAAGCACGACGTTGCCCGCAAGAAAAGCGGCGTAGCTGCCGATCGTGCACATCGTGATGATGCACACAAACATGATCCAGCCGCGCTTCAGATCAATATTGTGATTTCTGTAATAGGTATACGATGTAACAGCCGATCCCAGGATATCCGAGGCAAGGGCGATGGCTGTAGCCTGATAAGCTCCTGTCTCCCCGGCAAAGGAAGGACAGAGGACGATCAGAATCGGAACCATGACCGTCGCGGCGGACAGACCCGCAAGTCCCGTTCCTATTCCCGCTCCCAAAGCGGCTACGATGTACCATATCCATTCCATTTATCTGCTTACAATTCCGTCAATCTTTCAATGGTCTGATCATAATCCTGCTCGATCAGGACCACGTTTTCTCCTGCACCCGTGAATCCTTCAATGCACTTCTGATTCTCGCTCTTGAGCCACTCTATCGTGCAGTCTGAATCAAATAATCTGTGCTCGACATCAGACTCATGGGAGATTATCTCGTCAAAGTGAGAATCGATGTATTCATCAGTCATGGCAAGGCAGATAAACCAAATATCGGAAAGATAATCTTCACCAAAGTCTGTGCGCCAGTTAAAAGGAACATAGCAGCCTTCAACGATAAGATTCTGATCATTCTCTATCGCCGTCTTGATCATCTCTCTTACTATTGGCCAGAGATATGAAGTAAGTTCATCATCGTCAGAAGGTGTGAGCGTGGTGTTGCCACTTCTGATAAGACCCATCTTCAGATGGTCAATTGACAAATACGGATACTTGTATTTCTCGAGCAATTTCTGCGCGAGACATGTCTTACCTGTATGTGATGCACCTGTTATCAGAATGATCATTTACCTGAACCTTCCTCCATAACAGATTCTATCAGTCTTACGGCTTCGGCAACACCATTTTCGGTGGCGATTTTCTCAGATATCAGCTCTGCATTCTTCTTTTTGTCCGCATAAGTGATATTCATCTCTTCGATGGCAGATATAATCGTTGGTTCTCTTAAATCCTTGGCATTGATGTGCTTCGTCGCAACATCCTTTTTCTCGAGCTGCACAGCAAAGCCCAACTGGTCAAGAACGTGCGGCACGGGTATCGACGGAACACCGTATATCATCGTTGCCGCTGTCGTTCCGAATCCGCAGTGATGGATAACAAACTTCGCA
>ONSK01000101.1 GCA_900320455.1 uncultured Erysipelotrichaceae bacterium
CAGGATGCCTGTACCGCCGTTGTATACCGTCACAAAGATGTTTCCGGCAAAATAGATCTGCAGGTATAATGCCGCCTGGGCAAAGGTATCTTCCGGTGTTCCCATCCAGCGCAGAGCAGCCGGCGCAATCAGAACGCCGATCACGCTGAGGGCAAGACCGAATATGATCGAAAACAACATGAATGTATGCACGCTGCGGCTGACTTCATCATCCTTTGAAGCGCCGAAGAAGCGTGATACGACAACGCCGGCACCGGAGGACAATCCCATAAAGAAGGCAATCATGAAGTTGATGATCGGTGTGGAAGCGCCGACCGCCGCAAGAGCTGTCTTGCCTACGGCATTTCCGACGACGACGGAGTCAATCGTGTTGTACATCAGCTGGAAGAAGTTTCCCAGCAGCAGCGGGATGGAGAATAATACGATCTTTTTATAAATACTGCCCGAAGTCATCAGTCCTTTGTTTTCACTCATGTTCAAATCCTCTTTCCTCTTGAAATTTTACTACAACACACTTCATTCGCAATTATAATACTTGTATGGACATCCCTTCATATGTGACAGAACTGATGGACGTTCTGGAAGAAAACGGATATGAATGCTTTATCGTGGGCGGTGCGCTGCGCAGTGCCCTGCTTTCGCTTCCCGTCAAGGACTACGACCTGACGACAAACGCGCTTCCGGAAGAAATCAAGCACTGTTTTACAGATTATAAAACGATCGATACCGGCATCCAGCACGGCACTGTGACGGTCCTTTCCCATCACCATCCGATCGAGATCACGACCTACCGCGTTGATGCCCCGTATGAAGATCACAGACACCCGAGCGGTGTCATCTTTACCCGTGCTTTAAAAGAAGACTGCGCCAGAAGAGACTTTACGATCAATGCCGTCTGCGCTGACAGAAACGGACGGATCATGGATTTCTTCGGCGGCCGTGAAGATATGAAGAACCGGAAGATCCGTGCCATCGGCTATCCGGAAAAACGCTTTGATGAAGACGCTCTGCGCATTCTGCGTGCTCTGCGCTTTGCCTCCGTGCTGACGTTCACAATTGAAACGGAAACCGATCTTGCCCTGCGCAGGAAGAAAGATACGCTTGCGTATGTTTCCGCTGAGCGGATCAGCGCCGAGCTGAAGGGACTTCTCGAAGGCCGTAACAGAGCAGCTGTCCTGGTTTCCTACCGGGAGGTATTTGAAGTCTTCCTGCCGCAATTGAAGGATGTGGATGAAGTGCATATGGAGAAGATGATTTCTGCCCTTTCCCTGGCTCCGCAGGACGCATCAGTAAACATGGCATTATTCCTTTCGGAAAGCGGGATGAGCGATCCGGAACAGATCCTGAAGGATCTGAAGTATTCCAACGCCGATATCCGGATGATCATGAATCTGATCGAACTGCGCGATATGCCGTGTAAGACAAAAATCGATATGAGACGTCTCAGAAACAGACTGCAGTGTCCGTTTGACATGTATCTTGCATACCGCTGTGCATGTCACAGTAACACGGATAAAGAAAAAGTCTCTTCACTGTATGAAGAGACTGCGAATGACTGCACGTCACTCAAAGATCTTGCCATCCGCGGCAATGACGTCACTGCCCTCGGAATCAAAGGTCCTCAGATCGGTCAGTGTCTTGAGGCGGCACTGGATGCCGTCATGGAAGACAGAGTGATCAACGAACATGACGCCCTGCTTGCGTGGCTGAAGGATCAGAGCATTTTCTGATAGGCAATACGCGGTGTTCCGTCTTTCATATAGACGAGACCGCATGTCTTGAAGCCGAGCTTCTTCATCAGTCTGCGCATCGGCTGGTTGTTGGCATGGGTATCTGCGCGAAGTGAGCGGATACCTTTTTCTTTTGCCAGCTCCACTGCCTTTTCGTACATCAGGTTGGCCATACCGATACCTTTGTGACCGGTTCTGACTGCGGTTCTGTGAATCACAATATAGGATCCCTCATTGAGCCAGGCGCCGTTTGTGATCTCCGCATAGTTTGGATCAATGCCGTCAATGATGGCTGATGTCGCGATGATCTGTCCGTCTTCTTCCAGGACATAAGCCTGTCCGGCAGCGATATCCATGCGGATCGTTTCGGCATCAGGATAGCCCGACTGCCACTGGTCAATGCCGTTCTCGCGGAAATAGCGCTTGGCATCGTTGATGATTTCCATTACATCTTTCAAATCTTCGGTTTTTGTTTTTCTGACTTCCAGCATGGTTTCCTCCAAAAAAAGCGGAAAGGTTCCGCTTACAGTTTCTTGAACTGTTCTACATCGAGAACAAAGATCGTTGCGCCGCCGACCTGTACTTCAACCGGGAAGGACGCATATCTGCCGATGTCATAGCTCGCTGTGGAAGGAACAACTTCCGTACGGCGCTTTGCCTCGGAGCCGATGACATCAATGCACTTGTCAACGAGTTCATCTTCTGTACCGATGATGATTGTTGTGTTGCCCGCTCTCAGGAAGCCGCCTGTTGTCGCAAGGCGTGTCATGTAGAAATTATTCTTTGTAAGAGCGGCTGTTACCGCGGAAGCATCGTCGTTGGACACGATAGCCATAATAAGTTTCATAGATCAAACCTCCGTTATCTCTCTGTCAGTATTTTACCACGCTGTATGCAAAATCATCCATGAAATGATTACACATTGAAACGGAAGAATACAACATCTCCGTCTTTCATCAGATATTCCTTGCCTTCCAGGCGGATCTTGCCGTGTTCCTTCAGAGACTGCTCTGTCTTGTATTCCATCAGATCATCATAGCTGTAGATCTCAGCACGGATGAATCCCTTCTCAAAATCGGTATGAATGATGCCGGCGCACTGCGGAGCTTTCATGCCCTCGCGGAACGTCCAGGCACGGCATTCCGGTTCACCAACCGTGAAGAAAGTACGTAAGCCAAGCAGGTGGTAGGCCGCCTTGATGATCTGGTCAAGACCGGACTGGGGAATGCCGAGTTCCTCCAGGAACATCTTCTTCTCTTCCTTGTCCATGCCGGAGAGTTCTTCCTCGATCTTCGCGCAGATGGCGATGCACTCACTGCCTTCGCCTGCCGCGAATTCGCTGACCTTTTCAAAATAGGCGTTGGAGGATGGATCAGCGATCTCTTCCTCGCCCATGTTGGCGACGTAGATGACCGGCTTGCTTGTAAGCAGACCATAATTGCGGATCCACTCTCTGTCATTGTCATCCAGATCAAGGAGTCTGACGGATTTTCCTTCCTTCAGCCCTTCCTGAAGCTTTGTCAGTGTCTGGTATTCACGCATCGCGTCCTTGTCCTTGGACTGCGCTTTCTTGGCAATCTTTCCGATTCTGTTTTCAACGGAATCCAGGTCGGCGATACACAGCTCAAGATTGATGACTTCAATATCACGGATCGGATCAACGCTGCCGTCAACGTGTTCGATATTCTCATCATCGAAGCATCTGACAACATGCACGATGGCATCCGTCTGACGGATATTGCCGAGGAACTGGTTGCCGAGACCCTCTCCCTTGGAGGCACCTTTGACAAGTCCTGCAATATCGGTGAATTCAAACGTCGTATAGATCGTCTTCTTCGGATTGAAGAGCTTGACGATCTCCTCCATTCTCTCATCCGGAACTTCGACCACGCCGACATTCGGATTGATCGTCGCGAACGGATAGTTTTCAGCGAGCACCTTGGAGTTGGTGATCGCGTTGAACAATGTCGATTTGCCTACGTTCGGCAGACCGACAATACCTGCTGTTAATGCCATATCAAATACTTCCCTTCTGTTCTGTATCCGCCTTTTCCACAAGGCGCTTCATCTTGCGTTCAAACTCATGTCTTCCGAACATGACGACAGCACCGCATCCCTGGCACTTGATCTTGATATCCGCGCCTACACGGATGATCTTCCAGTACTTGGATTTGCGGCATGGATGTTCTTTTTTCATTTCAACAATATCATTCAGATCATATG
>ONSK01000291.1 GCA_900320455.1 uncultured Erysipelotrichaceae bacterium
CGGGAAGAAAGGGGATACCAATGAATAACGAGTCCATGAACAGCTGGGTTCAGGAAAAACTGATGCCAGCGATCACCAAATTCACAAACTTCAAATTCGTCAGATGTATGCAGGAAGGTGTTGTCGCATGTATGAATGCCACAATGATCGGATCCATCTTCATGCTGCTGATGATTCCGCCGTTCCCTGCAACAGCTACAGGCGGCTTCGTTGATGCCTGGAGAGCTTTCTCTGCCGCGAATGCCGGATGGCTGAATATGGGATACCAGATCGGTCTGAACGCTGCCGGTTTCTACATTCTCCTCGGTATGGTCAACGCAGTATGCAAGCACGATAAGGCTCCGGTCGTCAATAATATGGTTCTGGCAGTCTTCTCCTATATCTGCCTGCAGTGCTCCTTCCTCGAAGGCGGCGGTCTGGATATCGGATTCTGGGGTGCCAAGGGTATGATGGCTGCCCTGCTCGTCGGTTACTTCGTACCTGAACTCAATATTTTCCTCAAGAAGCACGGTATCAAGATCAAGATGCCTGATTCCGTACCTCCGTTCATTTCCAACCAGCTGGAAGAAATGTTCTCCAGTGTCGGAACGGTTATCGCTGTCTTCGCAGTCAAGCTGATCTTCGCGTCATTCAACACAACACTCGGCGCGTTCGTCAACGGTCTGTTCGCTCCGCTGTTCAGCGCTTCTGACTCTCTGACTGCAGTTCTGATTTACTGCATTCTGGTCCGTATTCTCTGGTTCTTCGGTCTCCATGGCAATAACATTGCCGGCGCAGTTGTCAACGTCGTTCTGACACAGAACTTCGTCGCAAATGCCGAGGCAGTCGCAGCCGGCGGAAAGCCGACATTCATCTTCAACTCCGCTTTCCAGAACTGGACAACACAGGGTATTCTCTTCATCGTCCTGGCAGTCGTTCTTGTTGCGAAGTCTGAGCAGCTCAAGGCAGTTTCCAAGGTTGCTCTGGCACCGGCGCTCTTCAACATCGGTGAGCCGACAACATTCGGTCTGCCGCTGATCCTGAACTTCGATATCTTCGTTCCGTATCTGATCATCTTCGCACTCAACGGCGCGATTCCGTATCTCGCATGCAAGATGGGATTGATGAACATTCCGTATATCGATGTTCCGTTCACAGTACCGGCTATCATCAAAGTCTTCCTGCAGACAATGGACTTCCGTTCCATCATCGTTTATCTGATCAACGCTGCCGCATGCATCCTGATCATGATTCCGTGGATCAAGAAGTACGACAACAAGCTCCTTGCGGAAGAACAGGCTCAGGCCAACCAGTAATCAATAAAGGAAAATAACTATGAACCTGCTGATCATCGGTCTTAAAATTGTATTATGCGCATGCTGGATCCTTACGGTATACAGCGTTTTGAAACTGTATCAGGCGGATACAGGCGTAAAGATGAAATTCGACTGGCTGTCCTGGATGAATATCTCGGGAACCATTGGACTGACGCTTGTCTCCATGTTATCGGTCATCAATGAGAGTACATATGTATTTACCATTGGGCTGATCATTGTCACGATTCTTATGGTATGGTTTCTGAAAGAAAGACTGATGATCGCAGGCGATCATAAAGCACTTCTCGGATCGAAGATCATCGATCTGAAGGATATCCGCAAAGTTTCCGCGAAGCTGATGACACTCTATGTGCAGACAAAAAGCGGAATGATCAAACTGTACGCGCCGGTGACGGAGCGCTCCGTCACGGTGAAACTGTATGAAGCAGGAAAGAGGAGATAAGATATGAGAACGATCATGGTCATGTTTGACACACTGACAAGAAAATATCTTCCCGGCTACGGCAATGACTGGGTTTATGCCCCGAATTTCAGCCGTCTTCAGGAAAGATGCACACAGTTCAATCAGTTCTACTCCGGAAGTCTCCCCTGCATGCCGGCAAGAAGAGAACTTCATACCGGAAAGTATAACTTCCTGCATCGCGGCTGGGGACCTCTGGAACCCTTTGACAGATCATCCTTTGAGATTCTTTCACAGAACAGTATCTATACGCACCTGATTACGGATCATTCACATTACTGGGAAGATGGCGGCGCGACGTATCACAACCGCTATTCCTCCTGGGAGGGATTCCGCGGTCAGGAAGGCGACAGATATGTCGCAAGAGACGTGAAGGCGGATCTGCCGGAACAAACACATCCGCTGAACAAGCAGGGTATCTCTGTTGTACAGCATTACCGCAACAGAACAAGACAGCAGACACAGGAACAGATGTCCAGCGTCAGAACATTTGAGGCAGGTATTGCGTTCCTGGATGAACACAAGGACCTGGACAACTGGTTTGTACAGATTGAAGCATTCGATCCGCATGAGCCGTTCTATGTACCCCAGAAATTCAGAAAGATGTACGGTCTGCCGGAAGAAGAAACACTCTTCTGGCCAAGATACGGAACACTCCCCGAAGAATATAAAAATGATATGGATCTCTGCCGCAGAGAATATGCCGCTCTGATCTCCATGTGCGATGAGAGCCTCGGCAGGGTTCTTGACTTCATGGATGCCAACGACATGTGGAAAGATACGGTTCTGATCGTCAATACAGACCACGGCTTCCTGCTCGGCGAACATGAATATCTCGGAAAGAACTTCCCGCCGTGCTACGACGAGCTGGTGCATCTTCCGTTCTTCCTCCACATTCCTTCCCTGGCGGAAGGAGGACAGTGCGATGCGCTCTGTTCCACTGTGGATATCGCGCCGACACTGCTGGATCTGTATGGCCTGGATGCTTCTTCTCTTGGAGAAACAGACGGAAGATCCATCAAGGCAGTCCTGGAAAACAGGGAAGAAGCCAGGGATCATGTCATCTTCGGCATGCACGGCAGCTTCACCTGCTGGAGCGACGGCAGACATGTGCTGATGAAGGCGGAAAAAGACAGGGAACAGGAACTGTATGAATATACAGTCATGCCGACAAATATCCGCGGATTCTTCTCAGAAGAACAGCTCCGTCAGGCGGAAATTGTCAATCCGGGACGCTTCTCTAACGGCATTCCGGTAATGAAGATGCCTTCAAAGGCATTGTCCATTGCCTGCCAGTTCGGCGATCAGTTCTATGACCTTCAGAATGATCCGGAAGAAGAAA
>ONSK01000195.1 GCA_900320455.1 uncultured Erysipelotrichaceae bacterium
GCCAGGGATCATACGGTGTCACAGCTTTGATCTGCTCTCTGATTTCCGGATACGCATCTGAGACGTATTCCCAGCCGGGCTCGTTTGTATCAAGATCCGTTAACATGTAATTCATCGTATGGTAATCCAGTCTTCTGCCATCCGGCAGACTGACGGTTTTAGAGGCATAGGTCGGACAGCTCAGATACCAGCTGCCGTCACATTTCACATACAGATAGGCGTGTCCGCTGTCACCGCTTCTTGCGCCGATGTGATGCGCCTCAATGCCCGCAAGACGGGACAGCAGCAGGATTTCCTTGCACATGCCGTCGCATACCGCCAGCCGTCTTCAGCTGCCCCTTCCAGAAAGAACACTCTGTTTTCTCTGTTCTGTGCCGCACTGTAGCGCAGCGTTGTGTAATCATAATGCACTGACCGCAGCACATACCTGTAAATCGCGCTGTACAGCTCTGTTTCACTGCCGCTGTATTCCTTCAGGTTTGAAAGAATACTGATGCATTTCTTCAGGATTTCTTCCGCTGAAGAACCTCTGAGGGCTGCCGGTATATATCCGTATTCCGCAGCGTATACAAGCTGTTCGCTGTTTTCACACAGCAGATATCCTCCGGACACGCTTCTGTGTACCGGCAGGCTCATATAGGTGTATCCGTCTCCATCTTCTTCTGAGACATCCTGAGCAAGCTGAAAAAATACCGTTTCCTCAGCTTCCTGTTTTTCAGCAGAGACAGTCCCGTATTCTTTCATACCGGCAAAGCGGATGCCGATATATCCTTCCGCAAGACGGCTGTCATCATATTCCTCATAGAAGGTGTGACCAAGAACGGATATCTGCAGAGCTTTCCCGAGTGTTCCGGGCGTATCCGCACGCATGTTTTCAAACAGTCCATCTTCCAGCTTCCACCAGTGCATCTGATCATCACCGGAAAAGATAAAGCTGTCTGCCTCTTCAGCCAGCTCCTGCAGACTGCCGGCAGTATCGGATATCTTCATTTCTTCAAATGGAAGGTTTTCATCCGCGTCATAGAGATTTTCTTCATGCGCACTCTGACAGCCGCTGAGCACCAGCAGCGCGGAAAGAACCAGAATCTTATTTTTCATTTCACTTCTCCAGAAGATCATAGCTGACGCAGAGAGGTTTTCCGCTTTCCGGATCCGCCGTGATCTTTCCATCAATGCCGAAGCATTCCGCAAGCATTTCTTCCGTGAATACTTCCTGCGGACTGCCGTAGGCAAACACATCGCCATGCTTCATGGCAAGCAGACGGTTTGAATAGCGGGAAGCGAGATTCAGATCATGAAGCACCATGATGATCGTGCATCCATCCTCCTCATTCAGTTTCTTCAGCAGTTCCAGGACTTCCAGCTGATGGCAGAGATCCAGATAGGTCGTTGGTTCATCAAGCAGAATGATGCCTGTCTGCTGAGCAAGCGCCATTGCAATCCAGACGCGCTGTCTCTGTCCGCCGGAAAGATAGGCGATTTCCCTGTCCTTGAATTCATACATATTCGTCTGGGCAAGCGCCCATTCGACAATTTCCCTGTCTTCCTTTGACAGTCTGCCGAATCCCTTCTGATACGGAAAGCGTCCGTACGAAACAAGTTCCGTACATGTCAGTGTTCCCGGCGCGCTCGGCGTCTGGGGAAGGATTGCCATCTGTCTTGCGATTTCACGGCTGTTCATATCACGGATATCACTGTCATTGATGATCACGGTTCCGCCGGCGCTGGGAATGATTCTGCCGATGGCTTTCAGAACTGTCGATTTTCCGCAGCCGTTAGCGCCGATGATCGACGTGATCTTTCCTTTTTCAAAGGCGATATCAAAGTCTCTGACAATGATCGTCTTTTCATATCCGACCGCAAGATGGCCGGTCTTTACAGCATATTCCATCTGTTGTTACCTCGCTTTCACCAGAAGATACAGGAAATACGGAACGGCCAGGATCGATACGAAGATGCCGGTCGGGATATTGATGAAGACCGGTACATTTTCCACAAGGATATTGGCGGATACGATGATCACCGCGGATACAATGCCGGCTGCCGGAATCAGATACCTCGTATCCGTGCCGACGATTCTGCGGGCAATGTGCGGTCCGATCAGTCCGAGAAAGAAGAAGTTGCCGCCGAAAGCAACAGAGGCGGAAGAAAGACCGACGGCCAGAAAGGCAAAGAATGTAAAGGATGCCTTCATATTGACACCGAGTCCGGATGCCGTCTCATAGCCAAGATGAATCACATTCAGCGTCCTTGCCTGATACATCAGAACTGTGAGGAACACGAAGAGCCAGACAGCCAGAATCAGGATATATTGCCATTCCGTTCCCCATAATTCCCCGGATTGCCATCTCTGAATGAATTCCAGCTGTGTTTCATCCAGCACATACATGGCGAATGTTCCCGCTGCCGAATAACAGGCTCCCATGGCGACACCGGTCATGATCAGCTTCGTGGAGGAAATTGGCTTCCCCTTCTTTGTGCCGAGAAGATAGATGATCACTGAGGAGATCATTCCGCCGGCAAGGGCGAGCACCGGAAGCAGAACCGGCTGATCGATTTTTTTGGCAATCAGCGCCACATACAGCGTTACAAACAGAGAGGAGCCGTCCGCGACACCGAGGGTGCCGGGTGAAGCCAGATCGTTGTGAAGCAGATTCTGCATGATTACACCGCTTGAACCCATCCCGATGCCCACAAGAACCGCCAGGCAAAGCCTGGGCAGACGATAATCATAGATCACCATTCTTTCATGAGCGCTTCCGCCGCCGAAAAGCGCTGCCAGCACATGTTTCAAAGAGATCGCGTACGGCCCGAGACAGCAGCCGAACACGAAGATCACAAACATCAGCACACACAGCAGAATGATCCTGCGGATCTTCTGCCTGTGCCTCTGTTCCAGTGTCAGAAATGCCCGCTCAGTCATATATCTGTTCTCCTTCCTGTTTTCTGGAAACATAGACGAAGAAAGGCACGCCGATCATCGTGATCAGAAGACCGATTGGGAATTCCATGCCGGGATGAATGTTTTTCGCGGCAAAGTCAACGACTGAGACAAACAAAGCGCCGTATACGCTGCACACCGGCAGCACAAGCCGGTAGTCGGTACCGACCATATAGCGGGATATATAGGGAATCATCAGACCGATATACCCCACCGGTCCGATGATGATTACTGCCACCGCTGACAGAATCAGGACGACGATCGTGGAAAGCGCCTTGATCACTGCGACATTCGCGCCAAGCCCTTTGGAAACCTCCTCACCGAGATTCATGACTGTCAGTGATCTTGAAATCACGGCTGAAGTGATCATCCCGAAAGCAAAGAACGGAAGCGCGATGTACAGATCTTTCCAGATCGTATTCGCGGAAGAACCGCTTGTATAACGGATCATCTGATTCATCAGACCGTTCTTCAGAATGACGGCTGTTGTCATTGATGACAGCAGCGTGGAGATTGCCATGCCGGAAAGCACCATGCGGTCAGACGTGATCCTTCCTCTTCCCGCGTAAGCAATCACATAGA
>ONSK01000150.1 GCA_900320455.1 uncultured Erysipelotrichaceae bacterium
CAGACGGTCAAGAAAGGTCTCTCCCTCATGCAGGCATTCCAGCCGGATACCATCATCGCTCTCGGCGGCGGTTCCGCAATGGATGCCGCTAAGGGAATGTGGCTGTATTATGAACATCCGGAAGTCAACTTCGATGATCTGAAACAGAAGTTCATGGACATCCGCAAGAGAGCCTTCCAGTATCCTGAACTCGGCAAGAAGGCTTCCCTCGTATGCATTCCGACCACTTCCGGAACCGGCAGTGAAGTCACACCGTTCGCAGTCATCACCGACAAGGAAACACATATCAAGTATCCGCTGACTGACTATTCCCTGACACCGACAGTCGCGATCATCGACCCGGCGCTGACAATGTCCCTGCCGGCATCCATCACGGCAAATACCGGCATGGATGTTCTGACACACGCAGTCGAAGCGTATGTCTCCGTCATGGCAACAGACTTCACCGATGCCCTTGCCCTCAAGGCTGTGCAGATGGTCTTTGAATATCTGCCGCGTGCCGTGCACAACGGAGCCAACGATCCGGAAGCGCGCGAAAAGATGCACAACGCTTCCTGCATGGCAGGTATGGCATTCGCCAATGCCTTCCTCGGCATGAACCACTCCATGGCCCACAAGGTCGGTGCTGAGTTCCATGTGCCGCACGGACTGGCTAACGCAATCCTGCTTCCGTATACGATCCGCTACAACGGCACAAAGCCGGAGAAACCGGGTCTGTGGCCGAAGTACAAGTTCTATAATGCGGATTTGAGATACTGCGAGCTGGCCAAGGCTGTCGGTCTGCAGGTCGACTCCCTCGAACAGGGTGTCGCAGAATTCGCAAGAGCCGTATGGCAGCTTGGAACAGACAGCGGCATCGACATGAAGTTCAGCTCCCTGCCGTATCTGAACGAGGCTGACTGGATGGCAGCGACAGAAAAGCTCGCTTACCTTGCCTATGAGGACCAGTGCTCCCCGGCCAACCCGCGTGTGCCGATGGTAGCCGACATGAAGGAAATCCTCGAAAAGGCATGGTCCGGCGAACCGATCGTCTACACCCAGAGATAACAGAATTTCAAAAGGCTGCGCCAACCGGTGCAGTCTTTTCTTGTATATAAAAACAGAGGGATTTACCCTCTGAATGCGTACATGATGATTCCTGCCGCGACTGCGACATTCAGTGATTCAAAGCCGTCCATTTCAATGCGCACGGCATTTGTGCATGCTTCAAGCACCTTGTCTGAAACACCCTGGCCTTCACTGCCGAAGACAAATGCCATTTTATCCTGTTTCTGCAGAGATGATAACGGACAGGATTCCTGAAGTGAAGTTCCCGTAACCGCAAAGCCTTCCTTCTTCAGCTCATGGATCAGCGGCGCAAGATCCGTCCGGATCACCGGGATATGGAACAGAGCGCCCTGGGTGGAACGGATGGCTTTTTCATTGTAGAGATCACAGCAGTCCGGCGAGCAGTATACCGCATCGAACGAGAAGCTCTTGGCGGTGCGGATAATGGTGCCAAGATTGCCCGGATCCTGCACGCCATCCAGCAATACTGCGCGCTTTGCGCTTCCTGAGACCTGGTCTTTTTTCCGGCAGACGCCGATCATATGGACATCGGACACATTGGCGGAAAGCCGCTTCATGATCTGCGGCGTGACTTCAAACATGTTCTCGCAGTATCTCGAACACGGCTCATCAAAGATCAATGCTTCCAGAACGCCTGCCTCTTCCGCCTCGCCGATCAGATGATCGCCTTCCACAAGAAACAGTCCGTACATGTCACGGTATTTCTTCTGATGCAGAGAAGCCCACTTTTTAACCCTGCTGTTCTGCAGGGATACTATTTTTTCCATGACTGCCTCCTGCGCTGACGCGCTGCTTCAAATGAAAGCACTGCCGCCGCGGATGCCGCATTGAGGGCATTGCGGAAATCATTGGCATAGGGAATGAAGATATTCGTATCGATTTCCTGACGGACGGATGCGGAAAGTCCGCGCATTTCGCCGCCGACCGCGATCAGCACCGGTTCACAGTAATCTGCTTCATCATAGACGATCGCATCCTGCCGCATCGCCGCATAGCAGCGCACACCCTGCTTCTTCAGCTTCCGCAGGCATCCCGCAAGATCTTTTTCCATCACGACATTGAGATATTCGGAAGCTCCGGCACTGGAGCGGATAATGACCTTCTCGGCATTTTCCCAGTTTCTTTCGGACAGAATCAGACCGGAACAGCCGGCGCTGTACAGCGTGCGCATGATGTAGCCGAGGTTGAACGGGTCTTCCACCCCTTCCACCAGAAACAGCAGCGGCATTTCTTCTTTCAGACAGTCTTCTGCCGTCTGGAATGTTCTGCCTCCCGCCTCGCACAGCACACCGCCGTGCGTGCGTCCTTCCGCCATCGCATCAATCTTTTCTCTTTCCATCAGCTCCACGGGAATTCCCCGCTGTTTCGCGCTGCGGATAATAAATGCCGTATCACGATCTTTCTTGTTCTGATCGATCATCAGTTTTGTCACAGTGCGTCTGCCGCCGAGAATCGCGGCTTTCACACTCACATTTCCTTCCAGTATCATCTCGCCCTCCGGATAAAGTCATCTTCTCTGACCGCAAACGGCACCGGCACTTCCAGCAGTGCCATCGGATGTCTGGAAGCTTCCAGATATTCGCCGTTCTCATTTCTGAGCGATTCAAACGCAAACTGTCTTACAGGTTCGCCCGGCGCAAGGATCTCAGCCTTTTCACTGCGCTCAAAGTAATTCCTTGTCTCCATGATCATCGTGCCCTTTTCAGGATCATAGCTGCGCACTTTGCCGAGGAAGTCATGATTGACATCAGCATCGCTTGCGTCATGGTAGATCAGTGAAGAAAGCCCTGCCTCTTCACGCAGGAATCCTCCCCAGGATTCTCTGTTCATCGTGCGGCGGAATTCCTTTTCATACTCTGCCAGTCTTTCTTCCGGCAGACACTTGCCATAGGCGTATGTTTCATCGATCAGCCTGCGGTAGGTGCTGACGACACTGGCAATATAGTATTCCGTTTTCATTCTGCCTTCGATCTTGAGACTGGAAACACCGGCCTCCATCAGATCGTAAATACTCCTGAAGGCACACAGGTCTTTTGAACCCATTGTAAACAGTTCTTCTTTTTCTCCTGCATCATCGGAAAGATGATACATCCAGCGGCAGCTCTGGGCGCATCCGCCGCGGTTTGCGTCACGCAGCGTCATGCGGTTGGACAGCGTGCAGCGTCCCGAGTAGTTGACGCACATTCCGCCGTGGATGAACGCTTCTGTTTCAATGCCGCTTTCTGCCGTGATGCGTCTGACCTGATCCATCGTGCACTCTCTTGCCAGAACTACGCGGTGAATGCCGAGGGAATCCCGCAGGAAGCGGACAGCTTCGCTGCTTGTCACGGACATCTGCGTCGAGCAGTGCACTTCCAGCTGCGGCGCGCATCTGCGGCAGCAGCGCATGACGGATGGTGAAGCGGCGATGATTGCCTTCACGCCTGCATCCTGCAGAGCGCGTAAATATTCTTCCAGACCTTCCAGGTCTTCATCGTGGGGAATCATGTTCACGGTCACATGGATGGCGGCTCCGTGTTCTTTCGCGAACGCACAGGCGCTGCGGATATCATCCAGGGTAAAATTGGATGCCCTGGAACGCAGTGAAAAACGGGTGCCGCCGATATATACCGCATCCGCTCCGTATCTGATCGCTGTTAAGCATCTGCTGAGATCTCCCGCAGGAGCCAGCAGTTCCGGTTTCATCATTTGATCGTCTTCTCCGTATAGTATCCCTTTGAAAAGGGCATTTCTCTGTATTTCTCTCTGTAAGTTCTGATATCTTCGCCGCATTCCGTGCCGTCGATCAGCTTCCGGTACAGCGAGATTGTA
>ONSK01000174.1 GCA_900320455.1 uncultured Erysipelotrichaceae bacterium
ATGTGCTGCCGAAGATGATTCTCTTTGTGCCGTGGCATCTGGTAGCTCTGACGGTATTCTCCTTTATGGCAGCGATGACGGCAGCGACATGGTACGCATGCAGTGCAGATACATCGGAAGTGCCTTCCCAGCTGATGCGTCCCAAATCACCAAAGCTTGGCAAGAACCTGTTGATTGAAAAGGTGACATTCCTCTGGAAGCGTCTTTCCTTTACATGGAAAGTCACTGTGCGCAATCTGTTCCGCTATAAGAAGCGTCTTGTCATGACGGTTGCCGGCGTTGCAGGATGCACGGCACTGCTGGTGACGGGATTTGGCATCCGTGATTCCATCAACAACATGGTTGATATCCAGTTCTACGATATTTACCAGTATGAAGGAACGGTGTATGCCGACGTGCAGGGAGAAGAGCTGAAACAGCTTGTAAGCAGGCTGGAAAACAGCAGTGATATCGACAGCGTGACGCAGTGCTACAGCTACAGCGCGAAAGCCTATGGAAGCCAGGCGCTGAATGAAACTGTCTTAGTGGAAATCTTCGAAGGACAGAAAGAGCTGGAACAGGCCTACAGGATCCGCACGATGAAAGGTCACAAGCCGATCGAACTGGGTGATGACGGTGTCATCATCTCGGAAAAACTCGCGGAGAACATGGGACTTTCACCCGGCAGTGTTTTTACCCTGGAGGATCATCTGGGACATCTCCATGAAGTGAAAGTGGCGGCAGTCTGCGAGATGTATATCCGCCATTACGCCTTCATCAGCAGTTCGTATTATGAAACGCTGTGCGCTGAGCATCCGGAAGATGCGACGCTTCTGTTAAAGACAAACGGTGACGATCACGTGAAGATACAGAATGCGCTGGTCAATATGGACGGCATCAAGGCCGTGGAGTTCTTTGATACAACGCTCGACAGCTTCAACACGATGGTCAAGAGCCTTGATCTGATCGTCTGGACATTGCTGATTTCTTCAATGTCCCTGGCATTTGTCGTGCTGGGGAATCTGATCAACGTCAACATCAGCGAGCGTCAGCGTGAGATCGCGACGCTGAAGGTGCTCGGTTTCCGCCGTCCGGAAGTCAAGAGCTATATCTACAAGGAAAACAACATTCTGACGATTCTCGGCGCCATCTGCGGCATGCCTCTGGGCAATCTTCTGCATCACTACATCATGCGGATGGTGGAAATGGACTATGTCATGTTCGGCCGTACGGTGAAGCCAGTCAGCTTCCTGATGTCATTTGCTTTAACGGTACTGTTTGGCGTCATGGTGGATCACTTCATGAGCCGCAAGCTGCATAAGATCGACATGGTTGAAAGTCTGAAGAGTGTTGAGTGAAAGAAAATTGAAAAAGTGACGGGAATCCATCATAATGAAACAAGAAGGAGATTGTTATGGAAAACCTTAAAATTATTAAATGTGCTGAATGCGGAAAGATGGCTGTCATCCTGAAGGATTCCGCATGCCCGACAAAATGCTGCGGAGAGGCAATGGAAGTTCTGACAGCCAACACAACTGACGCTGCCCAGGAAAAGCATGTTCCTGTTGTCACAAGAGAAGGCAACCGCATCACTGTCACAGTCGGTGCTGTTGATCATCCGATGATTGAAGCGCACTACATCGAATTCATCGCTCTGCAGACAGAAACCGGATTCCGGATCGTCTATCTGAAGCCGGGTGACAAACCCTGCGCTGATTTCTATGCAGAGGAGCCGGTGATCGCTGTTTACGCATACTGCAATCTGCACGGACTCTGGAAGACAGAAGCATAATTCAGCCGACCCTGAAAAGGGTCTTTTTTAATTGTTTTCATTCGATTTCTGTTGTGTTAGAATAGACACGTTTGAATATTATTGAGACGATTAGACGACAGATTAGATGTAAGAGGTTAAAGAAGAAAAGATGGAAAAGTTTAAGAAAAGCTGGAATTTCCACGGCCGCACTCTGACGGTGGAAAACGGCGAAATCGCAAAACAGGCCGGCGGTTCAGTCCTTGTACGCTATGAGGACACCGTTGTTCTTTCTACAGCAACGGCGAGCAGCCAGGCAAAAGATACGGATTTCTTTCCGCTGACAGTCCTGTACCAGGAAAAGATGTATGCGGCAGGAAAGATTCCGGGCGGCTTCCTGAGAAGGGAAGGCAGACCCAGTGAACACGCAACACTGACCGCAAGACTGATTGACAGACCGATCCGCCCGCTCTTTGCGGAAGGCTTCCGCAACGAAGTGCAGATCGTGAATACAGTATTCTCCGTAGATCCTGACTGCAGCAGCGAGATGGCATCCCTGTTCGGTTCCTCTCTGGCTCTGTGCGTATCCGACATTCCGTTCAACGGACCGGTTGCCGGCGTACAGGTCGCAAGAGTTGACGGCGAGTATGTCATCAACCCGACAGTTGAACAGAGCGAGAAGGCTGACCTGAACCTGACGGTTGCCGGTACAAAGGCAGCCATCAACATGGTTGAAGCAGGCGCCAAGGAAGTCAGCGAGGAAGACATGCTGACAGCGCTGATGATCGGTCACGAGGCAATCAAGGAACTCTGCGCGATTGAAGAAGAAATCATCGCTGAGGTTGCCAAGCCGAAGATGGAAGTCACACTGTATGAGATCAACCCGATCGTCAAGCAGCTGATTGATGAAAAGGGCGCTGACCGCATCCGCGCAGCTGTCTCCATCAAGGGCAAGCTGGAAAGATACGGCGCAATCGATGAACTGATTGCTGAAATGGAAGAAGAAACAGCCAAGCTGGAATGGGAAGATGATGCCGCCAAGGCAAAAGCCGTCAAGCAGGCTCATGAATACGGCGTTGAGGTAGAGGCTGCCGAAGTACGCAGACTCATCTCAGAAGAAAAGATCCGTCCGGATGGAAGAGGACTCGATGAGCTCCGTCCGCTGGATTCCCAGGTTGACCTGCTGCCGCGTGCGCATGGTTCCGCTATGTTCACACGTGGTGAGACTCAGGTTATGTCCATCACAACACTCGGTCCTTTAAGCGATGCACAGATCATCGATGATCTGACAACGCAGACAGAAAAGAGATTCATGCACCAGTACAACTTCCCGCCGTTCTCCGTCGGTGAAGTCGGAAGAATGGGCTCCCCGGGCAGAAGAGAAATCGGCCACGGCGCTCTCGGTGAGCGTGCGCTTGCGCAGGTACTGCCGAGCGAGGATGAATTCCCGTACACGATCCGCACATGTGCTGAAGTTCTTGAATCCAACGGTTCAAGCTCCCAGGCTTCCATCTGCGCAGGCACAATGTCCCTGATGGCAGCCGGTGTTCCGATCAAGGCGATGGTTGCCGGTGTCGCAATGGGTCTGATCACTGTCGGTGACACATACTCCATCCTGACTGACATCCAGGGTATGGAAGACCACTACGGCGACATGGACTTCAAGGTTGCCGGTACAAGAAAAGGCATCACAGCCCTGCAGATGGATATCAAGGTCACAGG
>ONSK01000068.1 GCA_900320455.1 uncultured Erysipelotrichaceae bacterium
ATTCTGTCCTGTCTTCTTCTCGATGTCTGCGAATGCATCATAGAGAATTGTCTGGGCAGTTCCGCGCTTGCCGTCAATCATGATCTTGTTGATCAGCTTTGTGACCAGCTTTGAATTGTAGATCGGATCGGGCAGTACATCTCTCTTAGCTATATAACCTTTTCTGGGCATGTTCTATCTTCTCCTCTCTATTATTTCTTAGCCTTCGGCTTCTTCGCGCCGTACAGGGAACGGCTCTGGTTTCTGTCATTGACACCTGCGCAGTCGAGTGTGCCTCTGATGATATGGTAACGTACACCAGGGAGGTCCTTGACACGGCCGCCGCGGATCATAACAACGGAGTGTTCCTGGAGGTTATGACCAACACCCGGGATGTATGCTGTAACTTCCATGCCGTTGGAAAGACGTACACGGGCATACTTACGAAGAGCAGAGTTCGGCTTCTTCGGTGTCATTGTACCGACACGGGTGCAGACGCCTCTCTTCTGAGGGCTGCTGATTCTGGTGTTCTTCTTCTGAAGTGAGTTGTATCCTCTGTTTAACGCAGGGGACTTTGACTTGTAAACTTTATCGGTACGGCCTTTGCGTACCAACTGGTTTATTGTGGGCATTTCTTTTTCTCCTTTCGCTTTTCTATGCACACGCTTCCAAGTGTGCCGAGCATCAGCCTGATTTTAGGCTTTGCGCATGGCAAAGCCTTTTTTCGCTAAGCCCATATATAATAAAATCAGGAAAAGCGAATGTCAACAGTAAAAATACGCATTTCTGACTGACCGCCGTTCAAATTTTGTTTGGAATCCTGAAAAGCATGTATATAATAGATATAAAGATAAACGGAGGGTATGAAACATGTCCGAAAACAAAGATTTCAAAGCACAGGCCGAGGAAGCTGTTGAGAAACTCAAGGCTGCCGGCGCAGAAGCAGTAAACAAAATCAACGAGAGCGGCGTGATTGATAAAGTCAAGGCCGCAGGCGGAGACGTTCTGAACAAAGTCAATGAGAGCGGTGTTGTCGAGAAGGTCAAGGGCGCTGTCATGGGCGAAGACGGAAAGTTCGACAAGGACGATCTGACACGTCTTGGAAACCAGGCAGCTGATGCCGCCAAGGATACAGCAGCCAAGGTCAAGGACGCAGTTCTCGGTGAGGACGGAAAGTTTGACAAAGATGATCTGACACGTCTTGGAAACCAGGCAGCTGATGCCGCCAAGGATGCCGTCGGCAAGATCAAGGGCTTCTTCTCCAAGGAAGGCGAGTAATCATTCTTTCAGAACCGTAAGATATCCGAAAGGAAATCTGCGGTTTTTTTATGCGATAATGTGGACATGGAAAACATAGCTTACGCAATCTTTATCGGTATGACCGTTCTTACGGGTTTGCTGTTTGTCATATGCACGCTGAAGGATCCCCGCCGGTTCTGCAACAGTCTGCTGTTTCTGGCGTTCTTCACGCTGCTTACATTCGCATGCATTATCTTCTCTGACTTTCATCCGCTCATGCCGCGGCTTGGCATCCTGCTTGTACTGATCTGGATCTTCCTGATCCTGATCGTTCCGTTCCTGCTCATCATCAACGGCTTTGTGATGCTGAGAAGAGAAGGCTTCTCGATTGCCAATCTGCTTTCAATGCTGTTCGGCGCATTGATCCTGGCCGGGGAATTTGCGACATATTATTCCGCCCTCATTATTGTGAAGGAAGAAGCTTCGCCGTTAATGCAGACAATGTATCCGGTCTTTGCCGGCACAGTATTCTATGTATCCTATGTCTTCCTGGCATTCATGTTCTATACATTCCTGATCCGCATCATTCCCCGCAAGGCAGATTTTGACTACGTCATTGTGCTCGGGGCAGGACTGCTGAAGGGAGAGAAGGTATCCAAGCTGCTTGCGGACAGACTGGACAAGGGAAAGAAGGTATACGACAGATCCTTTACCGCCTGCCGGATCATCGTCTCCGGCGGAAAAGGTCCTGACGAAAAGATCTCCGAAGCGCAGGCAATGAAAAACTACCTCGTGGAAAAAGGAGTGCCGGAAGAGGAAATCATCATGGAAGATGCCTCCGCCGACACCATGGAGAATCTGATCAATTCCAAAGCGATCATTGAAAAGCGCAAGGGAAGAAAGGATACCGCTGTCGTCACAAGCAGC
>ONSK01000292.1 GCA_900320455.1 uncultured Erysipelotrichaceae bacterium
ATGGAACTTTACGGTCTGGAAGAAAAACCGGATGTGATTTTCTGAGAGGAGGATATACATGGACGAGAACGTCATTCTATATACAAAAAACCTGAGAAAAATCTACAACGCGGATACCATGAATGCCGTGACTGCCCTGCATGACGTTAACATTGCAGTCAGAAAGGGAGAATTTCTCGGTGTGATGGGACCGTCCGGCTCGGGAAAGTCAACGCTGATCAATATGCTGTCGACGATGGATTATCCGACTGACGGCAAGGTGTTCATCATGGGAAAGAACATCATGAACATGAGTGCCAACGAGATCGGCAGATTCCGTTATCAGAACCTCGGCTTTATCTTCCAGGATTTTAATCTGCTGGATACCCATACGATATTTGAAAACATCGCGATGCCGCTGACACTGGCAAAGACGGAACCTTCCGTCATTGAAAAACGGGTGACGGATATCGCCGCGAAGCTGAATATCAAAGATCTGCTCAATAAGGTTCCGTTAGAGTGCTCTGGCGGACAGCGTCAGCGTACGGCAATCGCGAGAGCGCTGATCAATGATCCGGGAATCATCGTCGCCGATGAACCGACCGGAGCGCTTGATTCAGAGAATTCCGAAGAGCTGATGGAACTGTTTGAGAAAATGAACAGGGAAAACGGAACAACGATCATCATGGTTACCCATGATTCCTACGTTGCTTCCTTCACATCGAGGCTGATCTTCATCAAAGACGGCGCCGTCAGCACGGAGATCAGCAGAGAGGGAATGGATCAGGACGAATACTTCCGTCAGATCGTTTCCATCAGTTCCGCCGGCAGAAGCAGGAGAAAGAAAGCATGATCTTCCGTGAGGCTCTGAGGTCATTGAAAAACAGCAGGGCGAAAGCAGTGTTCTACTGGCTGACGTTCTTTATCACGACAGCGCTTCTGTTTGTGTACTTCAACATGGAGTATGCTTCCACGCAGGGGAAGTCCGAAATCTATATGGATTCCTTCGGACTTGCGGATATCATGCAGCTGCTGGAAAAAGGAAATGCCGGCAACCTGATGATGGTCTTCGTCGTGATCATGTGCGCGATCGATCTGCTTTTCTGCAATGATTTCTTCGTCAAAAACAAGGCAAAGGAACTTGCCGTCAGACTGATCTGCGGCGCGACATATATTCAGCTGGCAATGTATCTGCTGATACAGACAGTCGTTCTCCTGCTTGCGGCAGTCCCGCTCGGCATCGCGGCAGGGTACGGGCTGCTTGGACTGATGAACTGTCTGCTTGCGGCGGCAGGAGAAACGATGACGGTGACAGTCTCATCCTACGCAATCGCTGAATTCACAACCGTACTGACATTCATTGTTTTCTGGACCGTACTTCTGAACTGCAGCTTCGCGTACAAGAGCGGTGCTGTTCTGCTTGCCGGCGGAAATATGTCTGCCATGAAGGACAAGGGCAGTTACGGGCTCGGTGCGAAAAAGTACGTCCGGTATCTTCTCAATCTCGGCGCACTGGTTCTGACGGTGCTGCCGCTGTATAACTTCTTCAGCGGATCTGGCGCTCTTGCGGTCAGTATGGTGATCGGCAGCGTCGGACTCAGCCGTGTCATCTCGGAAATCTTCCTTCCGTTTCTGACGGGACTGAATCGCCGCTCTGCTTCCAGGAACACTGTCCGCATGACAGCCAACGGTTTCCTGCGACAGGATCTGAAATATGCCGGCATCACGATTTATCTGCTTCTGTGCGATCTGATGATCGTCATGACAATGATGTTTTCAAGAAACAATACCAGTCTGGAATATCTGCTGGTCATTGTGACTTATATCAGTATTTCCATCCTGCAGTCACTGGCACTGATGTTCCGTCTGGAGACAGATATCTCCTCAAGAGAAAAGCAGTTTGTCATTCTCTCGCAGGTCGGTGTTTCCGCAAAAGAACAGAAGAGCATCATCCAGCGTGAAGTCATGATGTTCTATCTGCTGACAGGCGGACTGATTGCTCTGTACGGCGGCACGGCGCTGTATTCATTAAGCAGAGATTCCCTGATTTCCGGCGGACAGATGATACTGCTGATATCATCTGCTCTGATTCCGGTGATTGTGATCGCGGTGCTCACGTATCTCTATTACCTGCAGGTGGCAGCCGGCGCAAAGACTGCCCGGAGCGAACAGCTGTCTTCCCATTAGCCAGGCTTATCAGACGCATCAGAAAGAGAAATTGTTTTTGGTGCGTTTTCTTTCTATTCTGTATGTGCAGACAGGAGAAAAGATATGGCAAACGTACTGACAGTATATTTTTCAAGAAAAGGTGAGAATTATTTCGGCGGAGCCATCCGCTCCATTCCGAAAGGAAATACAGAAGTGATCGCGGAGTATATCCAGCAGGCAGCCGGCATTGTCTGGCTTGAGCGTAAGGAGAATACGGTAAAGACAATCGGAAAGCCATCCATTGAACTGTACTGGCATCCGGAACAGTATCCTGAACTGCAGAACGATGAGACACAGGCTCCCTTCGGCGGAGCGCTTCCGTATATCGTAAACGGCGAAAACAGAGGTGCGTTCATTGTCAGCGGTCTCAGACACAGAGAAGATCACGATCTTGCGGTGGAAGCTCTGAAATCCGTGAAACGAGAACAGAGATGCCCCGGAAAAGATCTTCGGGTATCTGCAGTATCCCTTGGATGAATTCAGACAGCGTAACAGTCATGACTGTCTGAACTTCCAGAACAATAGTCCCTCGCATTGAGTGGAGAGCTGAAATAATGTGAAAACAAGCCGAGAAAATCGGCTTTTTGAG
>ONSK01000166.1 GCA_900320455.1 uncultured Erysipelotrichaceae bacterium
ACATAGGAAAGCGCCGGTGTCAGCACACCGCAGATCAGTCCTTCCACCGGTCCGACCGCAAGTCCGCAGACGATCACCGGAAAGTGCATCGGGCTGAAGAGTCTGAGAATCGGCTGGCCGCCGAAGTTCTTCAGAATGGTCACAATGACGATGCCGATGGCAATCATCATGCCTGTCAGAGTAATGGATCTTGTGTTTCTCATAAATACCTCCAAATAAAAGACATGTTCAAAACGCAAACATGTCTTCGGTCATGTATGACATACTTCTGTATATCTGTTCAGATTTGTTTTTAATACTGCGTCTTCTGACGGATCGCGTACCCTTCGGAGTACGCCAGGATTATATCATACAATATTTCATCTGTAATCTCTGAAGCCTAGTTGCTGGTATCACTGTCCATGACAACGTTCAGCCTGTAATCAGGATAGGCCATCTGCACATCCTGTACCAGGCCGGTGAATACCGCGTTTCTGTCCGGTGCGGTGAAATCGATGACTGCGTCAAAGCGCATGACCTTCTCTGCGGGATCCACATGGAAGCCATGCATCTGCAGGACATAGTCTCTGTCCATCACGATATTGCGGACATTGTCGCGGATCATCGCGCTTTCATCTTTCTTCGTATTCTGCGCGTAGAAGCCGACAGCTGTCACAATGACGTGGTATTTCTCAAAGATTCTGTCCTGGATTTCACGGGTCATGTTGTCAAGACGTTCTGCCGTGTAATAATCCGGCACTTCAACGTGCATGGATCCCATCACTCTGTCAGGACCGTAGTCATGCAGGATCAGATCATACGCGCCAAGCACGCCTTCCACCGCACAGGCTTCTGCCTTGATCTGTTTGGAAAGCTCGCTGTCGGTTCTTTCACCGACGATGCGGCTGATCGTTTCCGAAAGCATCTGGAAGCCGCTGCGGATGATGATCAGGGAAATGATCGCGGCGAGCCACGCTTCCAGTGAGAGATTCCATTTCAGATAGATCAGCGCAGCTGCCAGTGTGGATGCCGAGATGACGGCGTCGAGAACCGCGTCCTCGCCGCTGTTGATCAGCGAGTCGGAATCCGTTTCCTGACCGACTTTCTTGACATATCTTCCCAGCAGGATCTTGACGAGAATACCTGCCGTGATGATGATCAGCGATACAGTGCTGTAATCCGGCGTTTCCGGATGGATGATCTTCTGCACCGACTCGGAAAGCGAAGTCACACCGGCATACAGCACGATGACGGAAATCAGAGCAGCGCTGAGATATTCCACTCTGCCGTGTCCGAACGGATGTTTCTTGTCCGGGCGCTTGCCGGCAATCTTTGTGCCGATGATTGTGATGACAGACGACAGTGCGTCTGAGAGATTGTTTACGGCATCCAGCACAACCGAGATGGAGTTGGAGAGGATACCTACTGCAGCTTTAAAGGCAGCCAGCAGGATATTCGCGCCGATGCCGATAAAGCTTGTAAGGATAATACGTTTTTCTCTGTTCATTTTGCCCTTCTTTTCGCGTCAAGGTATTCCACAGCGGAAAGCGCTGCTGTATTTCCCTGACCTGCCGCTTTGATGTACTGATAGGGTCTTCCTGCGATGTCGCCTGCCGCGAAGAGACCCGGGATGTTCGTATTCATCATCAGGTCTACCTTGACCGCGCTGCCCTCTGTCGCAAGACCCGGCACCAGCTGTCCCGGGAACTGGGCTTCTCTCAAAATGAAGACACAGGCAACATCATATTCGTTCTGATCTGTCTTCAGGGTGCTGACCTTCATCGCGCCGAGGATCTCCTGCGGCTTTTCCTTCACGACAATGATATTGTCATGGGTGAATTTCGGTTCTTCCTTATAGAGCGGAATGTAATATACCTTTTCGCACACTTCGCCGAGGAAGTCAGCTTCCGCTTCCTCATTGGCTCCGCCGCCGATGACAGCGACGATCTTGCCTTTGTATAACGGCGCGTCACACGTCGCGCAGTAGCTGACGCCTCTTCCGAGGAACTTCTTTTCTCCCGGATACGGCTTGCCGGCAACCACACCGGATGCCAAAATGACGCTGTCCGCTTCAATCATGTTGTTATCGGCTGTCTGCAGGGCAAAGTACTCGCCCATCGCGTAGACGGATGTGATCTTTGTCTCGGTGATTTCAATGCCGAGGATCTCCAGCTGCTTTGTGAAAGCGGCTGCCATTTCCTTGCCGGTGATTTCAGGAAGTCCGAGATAGTTTTTGATCGGGTGATCGACAACCTGCATTTTATTGGAAAGGTCTTTATTTCCGAACAGGATGATGTTTTTATTTCGTACTGTTGCGGTAACCGCTGCTTCCAGGCCGGCAGGGCCTGTGCCGATAATCGCGATATCATATCTTGCCATATTGTTACCTTCCTTACAGTTTACAATTCTATACGATTCATCATTTCATGCAAATCATGTGCATGCTGAAACAACTTTCAGAAAGTCGTATGAAACTATTGCACGAACCTGTGCTAGAATTGAACCATTGTACAGGAGGTATTCCCCATGGATGTTCAGATTCCGGTAAACTACGATCCTGTCCTGACTGTCAGAGAGACACAGGAAGCGATCAAATACATCCGTGACACGTTCCAGAGAGAATTCGGCAGAGAAATGGGACTTTCACGTATCAGCGCGCCGCTGTTTGTGCCGAGAAGCACCGGTCTCAATGACAACCTGAACGGCATTGAGCGTCCTGTTACCTTCGATATTCAGGAAATGCCGGGTGACAGAATCGAAGTCGTGCAGTCGCTTGCCAAGTGGAAGCGATTCGCGCTGAAAAAATACGGCTTCAAGGTTCATGAAGGACTGTATACAAATATGAATGCCATCCGCAGAGATGAGCTGCTGGACAATCTGCACAGCGTCTATGTAGACCAGTGGGACTGGGAGAAGGTCATCCGCAGGGATGAAAGAACAGAAGAAGTTCTGGAAGCCACAGTCCGTCTGATCTTCAAGGTCATCAAGCATATGGAACATGAAGTCTGGTACAAATATCCCCAGGCAGTATGCCATCTGGCAGATGATGTCTTCTTCATCGATTCCCAGGAACTGGAAGACATGTATCCCGATCTGAAACCGAAAGAGAGGGAAAACATGATCACCAAGGAAAAGAAATGCGTCTTCATCAAGAGAATCGGCCATCCGCTGAAAAAGAGCGGAAAGCCGCATGACGGAAGAGCGCCGGACTATGACGACTGGAACCTGAACGGCGACCTGTTCTTCTGGCTTCCTTCGCTGGAATGCGCGCTGGAGATCTCCAGCATGGGAATCCGCGTGGATGAGGAAAGCATCGTTTCCCAGTGCAAGGCATCACACTGCGAAGGACGTCTGATCCTTCCCTATCACAAGATGATCCAGAACAAAGAACTGCCCTATACCATCGGCGGCGGCATCGGCCAGTCCAGACTGTGCATGTTACTGCTGAACAAGGCGCATGTCGGTGAAGTGCAGGCATCCATCTGGCCTGAGGAAATGCAGAAGATCTGCGCCGAAAACAACATGCCTCTGCTGTAAAAAAGATGCCCGCAGGCATCTTATACGATCGTCAGTTCATTTTCGCTTTCGATATAACGGCAGAATATAAAGATTCCAAGAAGGACTTCCGAAGGGAAGTTCTTTTCTGTTATCACATCCCAGCCGCCCATGATGCCGCGGTGAATGATCTGCGCGACTGTCTCATTGTTTTCACTGAGCAGCGCGTAATTCTGCGTGTTGCGCATCAGGAGGGTGTATTTCACTCCGTCATATTCCATTTCCGCGTGATCCGCTCTCGGCATTCTCGCGGCCGGCCAGCCGTTCACGTCCGGGTCTTCCCCTTCCGCGTATCCGGGCTGCGCCTTCATGATCTCTTTTCCTTCCGCATCTTTGAGAACATACTGTTTCCGCTTGACGCTGGAAGCGGTATTTCCCTTTTCCACGAATACGTCCGCGGACGCGAGCACTGTGCCGTCCTCAAAGCAGATCTTTCTGGCCTGTGAGAAGAGGTCGCTGCGTATCATCGCGTATTTTGTTTTTTCATCGGCGCTGTATAATGCGCCTCCAATGATTTTCCGGTTCATGCTGTTATCCTCAGAAAAGACTGAACAGGACGATGCCTGCCGCGCCGGCAGAAGCCATGACCTTGATCGGATCCGGCTTTCTGATTCTCAGCACCGCAAGAGATACGATGAAGATCAGAATCGGAATGATCTGGATCTGTGTCAGATCAGACGGCAGCGTCTTCTGTCCGTAGATGCTCAGAATGATCAGGGAGAGACCTGCAGAGGCAATCATCGCGATGACTGCCGGACGCAGTCCCTGCAGGATTCCCTGGATCAGTGTAAGACCGCGGAATCTGTAGTACATATATGCAAGTGTCAGAACGATGATGCAGGAAGGAAGCACGCATCCTGCCGTGGCGATCAGTGCGCCGGGAATACCGGCAGCCTGGGTGCCGACGAATGTCGCGCTGTTGATGGCAATCGGTCCCGGTGTCATTTCCGCAATGGTCATGATATCAGCGAACTGCGTCATTGTCAGCCAGTGATGGATTTCTACAGCCTCGTTCTGAATCAGAGGCATTGCGGCATATCCGCCGCCGATCGAGAACAGACCGATCCGCATAAAGCTCAGAAACAGCTCAAGATAGATCATCAGTAACCACGCTCCTTTTCCGCTCTCTCACGTATGATTGTCTGCACTGCGCCGACGATGCCCGAAACAAGAATGATGATAATGATATTCACCTTCAGATATCTGCTTGCGATGAATGCCAGCACCATCATCACGATGGCGACCGCATCCTTCCGTTTGAAGATATCGCCTGCCATATTGATGACAACGTCGGTGATGACTGCCGCAACTGCCGCTAACATTCCCGTCATTGCCATGGATACATATGTATTGTCACGGAATGCCTGATAGAAAGTGCTGATGACGGAAATGATCACCAGCGGAGGCAGTACCGTGCCAATGATGGAAATCAGTGCGCCGGGAATTCCCGCGACGTGATAGCCCACCAGAATGGAAGCGTTGACTGCGATCGCGCCCGGTGAGGACTGGGCGATTGCCGTCAGGTCCAGCATTTCCTCTTCTTCAATCCAGCCCAGCTCTTCGACAAACCTCTTCCTGAGCAGAGGGATGATGACAAAGCCGCCGCCGAACGTGCACGCGCTCAGCTTGAAGGTGGAGAGAAACAAGGTCAGATATTTATTTCCTGTTTTTGTTTCAGCTGCTGTATTCATGTTGTTCTCCTTGTGCGTCTCCATACTAGACCTTGTTGATTTATATTTGAAATACTATTATTAAATTGTTTTTATAAGTAATTCGTTATAAGGAGCACGGTATGACAATACGGCACTTACGCATCTTCATGGCAGTCTGCGAACATGGCGGCAACGTGACAAAGGCAGCCGCTTCCCTGCATATGAGCCAGCCGGCGGTATCCCTGGCGATCCGTGAACTGGAAACCTACTACGGCGTACAATTGTTTGAAAGAAACGGAAGACATCTGAAGATCGCCGAGGCAGGCAGAAGACTTGCGGCATATGCCGTCAGTATCACCGGCACATTCGATGACATGGAAGAAACCATGCGTTGCTGGGAGACCAGCGGTCCTCTGCATGTCGGTGCTTCGATCACGATCGGCTCACAGTTTCTTCCCAGCTACGTCAGCGCCTTCTCGGCAAGATATCCGGGCAGCCAGGTCAAAGCGATGGTCGCGCCTGGCGCATTGCTGGAGGAAAAGGTGCTGATGAATGAACTAGACTTTGCCCTGGTGGAAGGCGCCGTGCATGACAGCGCGTTTGTCTCGAGAAGATACATGCAGGACAGGCTGGCAATGATCGTGCGTCCTTCCGCGCGTCATCTTAACCGTTCCGTAATTACTCTGGAAGAATTCAGAGCCATGCCGTTTCTGTTAAGAGAAAAAGGCAGCGGCACAAGAGAAGTCTTTGATAATGCCGTGGAAAAAGCCGGCTTCTCAGTAGAGCCGGTATGGGAAGCTTACAGCACAACCGCATTATTGAAAGCGGCGGAACAGGGGCTTGGCGCGGCAGTGCTGCCGTACAGAATGGTTGTACCTGCCCTGCAGAGCGGCAGGGTCATTGAACTGGTGCCGGAAGAGCTGGATTTCACAAGAAGCTTTCATATCATTTACCAGAAGCACAAGCATCTGACTGCCGCAGCCAGAAACTTCATTCAGCTGTGCATCGATTACGAAATGGACTATCCCCTGATTCATCATTCCGGTCTTGAATAAAAGAAAAAGCGGACCAGCAGGTCCGCCTGAGAGAGGATCAGAAGATCTCAATGAATTTCT